>JALUTE010000185.1 GCA_027058255.1 Methyloligella sp.
GTTCCGCAAGCGCGCCCGCCTGCCTAGAGTGGCCGGCAGGCCCCTTGCGATCGGAAAGGTTCTTCATGGTCTTGCATATCCGATGCGCCCTGGCATTTGCGGCGCTTGCCTTGGCGTTGCTCTGGCCGCCTCTGTCCGGCGCGCTCGGCGCCCCGACGCCCGTGGGCAGCGCCGTTGGAACGCCCCCACCCCTGCCGGCGCGCACCGAGCTGCGGCTGGTCGTGATCGAGGCGCCCGGCTGCACCTATTGCCGCCTTCTGCACAAGCGCATCCTCGACGCCTATCGCCGCTCGGCGGCGGTGCGCGATATGCCCGTTGAGCGCGTGGACCTCGAGACGCTCGACACGCGCGGCTATGGCTTCGGCGCGCCGATCCGCACCCTGCCCACCCTGGTCGTGGTTCGGGAAGGCCGCGAGGTCGCCCGCCTTGCGGGCCTGCCGGCAAGAAGCGTGTTCGAGCGCTTTGTCGAGATCGTCCTCGAGCGCTATGGGCCGTCCGGCACCGCCCGCCCGCCGAAGTGAGAGGGGCAAGCCGGCCGGCCGTTCCGAGACCCGGCCCGGCGTGCAATAGCCCAAGTCTTTCGACCATCGTCGACCTCGATATTCTCGGCCCCGTCACGCTTAGATGGGGCGGAGATGCCGTTCGTCCTGCAGGGGGCTTGCAGTTTCATTCCACATGGGGTGAGGTTGCGCATTGGGGGCATGCACCCGCTGGCGCGCACGCGCCGACGGCGTTGACCCGCAAGATGGATCGGCTTGTCACAACAAGAGAAAAGGAGGGTTGAACCCATGGATCGCCGCACATTCCTGAAAACGAGCGGAGCGGTTGCCGGGGTCGCGGCCGCATCGAGCCTGCCGGCGCCCGCCATCGCCCAGGGCGTCAAGGAGCTCAAGATGGTGATGTCCTGGCCCAAGGGCTTCCCCGGCCTCGGCACGTCGGCGGCCCGCTTCGCCAAGCGCTTCGAGACGGCGATGGAGGGGCGCTACAAGGTGCGCCTCTTCGGTGGTGGCGAGCTGGTGCATCCGCTGAAATGCCTCGACGCCCTCCAGCAGGGCACGGCCGATCTCTACCACTCCGCCGAATATTACTATCAGGGCAAGCGCAAGGCCTTCGCCTTCTTCGCGGCGGTGCCGTTCGGCTTTCGCGCCGACGAGATGGATGCCTGGATCCACTATGGCGGCGGCCAGAAGCTCTGGGACGAGGTCTCCGGCGAGTTCGGCGTCAAGCCCTTCCTGTGCGGCAATACGGGCTCGCAGATGGCCGGCTGGTTCAAGAAGCCCATGAAGTCGCTCGAGGACTTCAAGGGCCTGAAGATGCGCATTCCGGGCCTCGGCGGCGATGTGATCCGTGCGCTCGGCGGCACGCCCGTGACCCTCGCCGGCTCCGAGATCCTGCCTGCCCTCCAAGCCGGCACCATCGACGCCACCGAATGGGTCGGCCCCTATAACGACCTCGCCTTCGGCTTCTACAAGGTCGTGAAGCACTATCACTATCCGGGCTTCCACGAGCCGGGGACGGTGCTCTCGCTCGGCGTGCGCCGCGGCCTCTGGGACAAGATGAGCAAGAGCGAGCAGGCGGTTCTCGAGGCCTGCGCGGTCGCGGAGAACAACTTCACCCTCGCCGAGTTCAACGCCAACAACTCTCAGGCCCTGGAGACCCTGGTGACCAAGCACGGGGTCCAGCTTCACGAATATTCCGACGAGATCTTCAAGGCGGCCGGCGCCGCGGCGAAGGACGTGCTCGCCTCGGCAGGCAATGCCGATCCGCTGACCAAGAAGGTCTATGAGAGCTTCATGGCCTTCCGCAAGATCGCGGTTCACTGGTCGAAGCTGTCGGATCAGAGCTACATGACCAAGCGGGCGATCTCGTTCTGATCGATCCGCTCAGGAAGGGCCGGTCGCGATGCCTCGCGGCCGGCCCTGTCTTCCACACCCGACGGGCCGCCAAGGGGTGCGGCAGGGAGGGGCAGCCGCACATGCGCGCATTTGCAACATGGATCGACCGCCTCAATGAGGGGATCGGCCGGGCCGTGGCGTGGCTGGCCCTCGTCATGGCGCTCACCCAGTTCGCGGTTGTCGTGGCGCGCTATGTGTTCAATCTCGGCAACACGGCCGTGCAGGAATCCATCTGGTACATGCACGGCATCCTGTTCATGGTCGGCGCCGGATACACCCTGCTGCACAATGGCCATGTGCGGGTGGACATTCTCTACCGAGAGGCTTCCGATCGGCGCAGGGCCATGGTCGATCTCTTCGGCTGCATGGTCTTTCTCCTGCCCGTGGCCGGTCTCACGCTCTATTATTCCTGGTCCTATGTGATCGACTCCTGGCGGGTGCTGGAAGGCTCCACCGAGATCGCCGGCCTGCCGGGCATCTTTCTGCTCAAGACCGTGATCTGGGCCTTTGCGAGCCTTGTCGGCCTGCAAGGTGTCTCCATGGCCCTGCGTGCGGGGCTCTATCTCGCGGGCGCGAGCGATGGCTATCGGCCGGGCCTCCGAGGCGAAGGGGAGCGCTCATGAGCCTCCTCCTTCAGCCCGAGATTCTCTGCATCCTGATGTTCCTCACCGCCGTGGGCTTTCTGCTGCTCGGCTTTCCCGTGGCCTTCACGCTGGCCGGAACGGCCGCCCTCTTCGCCTTCATCGGCTATGGCCTCGGCATCTTCGACATCGCCTTTCTCTCCGCCTTCCCGCAACGCATCTTCTCGACCATGACCAATGAGGTGCTGGTGGCGGTGCCGCTCTTCGTCTTCATGGGCGTGATGCTGGAGCGATCGCGCGTGGCGGAGGATTTGCTCGACAATATGGGGCGGCTGTTCGGCCCCCTGCCGGGCGGCCTTGCCTTCTCGGTCTGCATCGTCGGCGCCCTGCTCGCCGCTTCGACCGGCATTGTCGGCGCCACCGTCATCACCATGGGGCTTCTCTCGCTGCCGACCATGCTCCGGCGCGGCTATGACAGGGCCTTCGCCTGCGGCTCCATCGCCGCCTCCGGCACCCTCGGCCAGATCATCCCGCCCTCCATCGTGCTGGTGCTCCTGGGCGATCAGCTCTCCTCGGCCTATCAGAAGGCCCAGTTCGAGATGGGCATTTTCGCACCCGACACCGTGTCGGTGAACGATCTGTTCGCCGGCGCGCTCTTTCCGGGCCTGATGCTGGTCGGCCTCTACATCCTCTATCAGATCGGCTACGCCTTCTTTTTCGCCGGGCGCGCGCCGGCGGTGCCGCGCGAGGCGGGCGCCCTCGGCGGCTGGACCTTCGCCAGGAGCCTCATCGGCTCGCTGTTCGTGCCGCTCATCCTCATCATCGCCGTATTGGGGTCGATCCTCGCGGGGCTCGCCTCGCCCACCGAGGCCGCCGGCGTCGGCGCGGTGGGGGCGACCATGCTCGCGGGCTATCGCCTGAGCCCCGGCCGCGCGATCCCCATCGTTCTGGGCGGCCTTGCCATGGGCGGCGTTCTGCTGCTGACGGCCTTTTTCGATCTGCGCATGCAGCGCAGCCACATCGCCCCGCATGAGTGGGCGGCGATCGCCCTCGCCCTCGCCATGAGCGCCGTTCTCGCCTGGGGCGTGGGCGTCGCAATCTGGCGCACATGGCGCATACGCCTCGCCGACGGGGATGGGCCGAACATCCTCGAGGACGTGATGCGCCAGACCGTCATCATCTCCTCCATGGTGTTCATCATCCTGGTCGGCGCATCCATGTTCTCGCTGGTGTTCCGCGGCCTCAAGGGGGACGTGTTCATCGAGGCGTTCCTCGCCGACCTGCCGGGCGGCACCGTGGCGGCGGTGCTGCTGGTCATGGCCACCATGTTCGTCATGGGTTTCTTTCTCGACTTCCTGGAGATCATCTTCATCGTCGTTCCCATCGTCTCGCCCATCCTTCTCAAGATGCCCATGCCCGGCGGCGAGGCCATGAGTCCCGTCTGGCTCGGCGTCATGATGGGGGTCAATCTTCAGACCTCCTTCCTCACACCGCCCTTCGGCTTCGCGCTGTTCTATCTGCGCGGCGTCGCGCCCGACGTGGTGCGCACCATGGACATCTATCGCGGCATCATGCCCTTCGTGGCGATACAGGTGCTCGCCCTGGCGCTTCTCTGGTACGTCCCGGCCATCGCCACCTGGCTCCCCCACGTGCTCTACGGCCCATGAGGCCGGGCCGCATCGCCCTTCCACCGATGCGCCGTTCCGGGACGCCATCGCCGACGCCGGCAGGGCCTCGGCGACAGGCGGGCTGGCGTGAGGCGCGCGGGCATGCGATGAGGAAGGCCGCAAAAGGGGCTGCGACGGTCGCGGAGGAGCGCACTTGAACTCGTCGGCATTGCTCATCGACATCCTGGTCTTTCTGGCGGCGGCGGTCATCGTCGTGCCCGTGTTCGCGCGTTTTCGCTCCAGCCCCACCCTCGGCTATCTCGCCGCCGGCCTCGCCATCGGCCCGCACGGCCTCGCGCTCATCACCGAGGCCAAGAGCGCCGACGCCATGGCGGAGCTCGGCGTGGTGTTCCTGCTCTTCACCATCGGCCTCTCGCTCTCGACGGCCCGGCTGCGCTCCGTCGCCTTTCACGTCTTCGGCCTCGGCACGGCGCAGGTCGTGGTCACGGGCGCCATCATCGCCGCCATTGCCCTCGCCCTCGGCATCGCTCCGGGCCCGGCTGCCGTGATCGGCGGCGGGCTGGCCCTTTCCTCCACCGCCTTCGTTCTGCAATTGCTGAGCGAGCGGGGCGAGCGCGCCAGCCGGTTCGGCCTCGTCGCCTTCGCCATCCTCCTCCTGCAGGACCTCGCGGTCGTGCCGCTCCTGATGTTCGTGCAGCTTCTGGGCGAGTCCGGCTCCTCCTTCGGCGCGGCGCTGGGCCTGGCGGCCCTCAAGAGCGCCATCGCCCTCGCCGTCATCATGGGGCTGGGCCGGCTTCTGGTGCGCCCCCTCTATCGCATGATCGCCGCCACCCGCAGCGCGGAGCTGTTCGTGGCCGCAACGCTCCTCCTGGTGCTGGGCTCGGGCTGGCTCATGGCGCTGGCGGGCCTTTCCATGACCCTTGGCGCCTTTCTCGCCGGCGTGCTTCTGGCCGAGACCGAGTACCGGCACCAGATTGAGGCGGACCTCCAGCCCTTCCGCGGCCTCCTGCTCGGCCTCTTCTTCATGACCATCGGCATGAGCATCGACATCGCACTGATCCTACGCTCTCCGGGCGCCCTTCTCGCCATCGTCATCGCCCTGCTCGCGGGCAATGAGCACGCT
>JALUTE010000186.1 GCA_027058255.1 Methyloligella sp.
GTCCCATAGGCGGCGGTCGTTCGGCTCATGCGCGCGCCCTCCCTGCCATTGCCCCGCCTGCCCTCACGACACCACCATGGCCACGCCGGCCCGGCGCGGATCGCCCGCCCCTTCGAGGCGCCCATCGCCATGGCGGCGCACCGTGTGCACGCCGCCGAAGAACATGTTCGGCTCGGGCCAATATTTCGGATCGTCGAACGCAGCGCGCAGGGCCGCCTCCTCACCCTCCGAAAAACCGTGCTCGAAGCTGAGGGTGCCGCATTTCTCCACATGCAGGCGCGGCGCCGCCACCGCCTGCACGAGCCCCCTCTGCCCATGGGCGAGCCGCGCCGCAACCTGCAGGATGGCGGAGCGAATGCGATTGGAGCCGCCCGACCCCATGGCGACCAGCGCTCCGTCGGGAGCGCGCATCAGGGTCGGCGCCATCATGCTCGACATGCGGCGGCCCGGCGCCCAGCGGTGAAAGCCCTCCGGGCAGATATCCTCCTCGCCGAGCATGTTGTTGAGCATGAAACCGAACGGGCCCACCATCAGGCCGTTGCCCTCGCCATTGGAGATGGTGGCGGCCGCGGCATTGCCGTCGGCGTCGATGACGGAGATGTGGGTGGTGCCGCGCATGGCCGGCGCGTGGCCGTCGAGTGCGGCCAGATGGCGCGCGAGCAGGCGATCCTCCGCCAGGGCCTCGGGGTGGCCGCCCGTCTCCTCGCGGGCGGCATTGGTGGCGGCCATGACACGGGCGAGCTCCACCGGCTCGGGCTCGCGCCCCTCCGGCACCAGCGCTTTCAGAAGCGCGAGGGAGAAGGCGATCAGCGGACCGCTCGCCGCCGGTGCGGGGTTGAGCGCGAAGCCGTGCCCCCGATAGCGCCTCTCCAGGGGCCTGCGCCGGGCGACGCGATAGGCCTCGAGATCGGCAAGGGTGAGGTGGCCGCCGCCCTCCTCGCTCTGGCGCACCATGGCGCGCCCGACCTCGCCATGAATGAAGAGGTCCGCCCCCTCGCGGGCCAGAGCCTCCAGGGTGCTTGCGAGCTCCGGGTTGCGATAGATGTCGCCTGCGCCAAGCAGCCGCCCGCCGGGTGCGAAAAGGGCGGCCGCCTCGGGGCTGGCGGTGAGGATGGGCGCAATGACCGTGAACAGGTAGGCGTGAAAGGGGCTCATCTCCACCCCCTCGCGCGCTGCGCGCACGGCGGGGGCGACGATCCGGCCCATGTCCAGGCGGCAAAGATCGCCGTGAATGGCGAACAGCCCCGGCACGAAGCCGGGCACGGCGCTCGCGCCGGCGCCGATGTGGAACTCCTGGGTGGCGGGGCCGAAATCGGCGTGAATGGCGAAAAAGTCGAGCTCGGCGATCGGGCGCTTGACGCGTGGGGTGTCGGCAAAGAAGTCGTAGAGCCGCGTCTCGCCCGTCTCGGCGATGTGGGCCATCAGGAAGCCGCCGCCGCCGAGCGAGGCGAGCACCACCTCCGGCACCAGGCAAGCGAGAAGGCCCGCGAGCGCCGCATCGAAGGCGTTGCCGCCCTCCTCGAGGACCTCGGCGGCAGCCTCGGCCGTCACCGCATGGCCGGCCGCAACGACGCCCTTCGCCAAGCCTCGCGCTCCTTCAGTCCGAGAGGAAGGGGTTCTTCTTCGGGCTCTCGCCCGCCGGCCCTTCCGGCCCCGCCTCTCCGCCCTGGCTTCCTGCCTCGGCCGGGCCACCTTGGGCCGCAGGCAGGCCCTGCTGCCAGACCACATAGGTCATGTGCTCGTCGGCATTCATGGCCGTCACCAGGGCCCTGTGGTCGAATCCGTCGAGGCGCCTCTTCAGCTCCTCGATCAGCGCATCCGCGCCCGTGGCACGGCCCGGGAAGATGCAACCCGACTTGCGGTCCTCGCTCCAGAGGATCCACACCAGCGCCGGCACGGGCGGCGGCTGGTTCGGCGCCTCCACCGTGACCGTATGCAGGTCCTCCCAGTCGATGCGCTCCACCGTGCCATCCGGGCGCTCGCAGCGCACGCCCATATCATCGAAGGCGACCGTGTAATCGGTCTCCTGCTCCTTCGGTGGCGCCTGGCCTGCGGCCGCACCTCCATTCCCATTGGTCTCGTCTGCCACCGTTCGTCTCCTGGTCTTTGTCTTTGTTCGATGTTTTTTCAATGCTTACGCGATTTGCGCGATTGTCGCGCGTGCCTGCCTTGCGGCGCAATGGCGGCGTCGGGGCGCCCTGTCGCGCATCCCGCCGACCGCCGTCAGGTCTCGGCGCCTTCCGGCGCCTCGGCCCGCCAGACCTCCGGCGCGGCCTCGAGCCGCTCCTTGAGAGCCAGGCGCTGGCGCTCCATCTCGGCCGGCAGGCGGTCGCCGAACTGAGCGAAATAGCCCTCGAGATCGGCGACCTCGGCAAGCCCTTCGGCGCGCACAACCTCGGTGAGATGAGAGAAGGTCTCACGGTCGAAGTCGAGCCCCTCCCAGTTCATGTCCTCGAAGCGCGGCACGAGGCCGAAGGGCCCTTCGGCCGCGCCGGCCTTGCCTCGCACGCGCTCGATCACCCATTCGAGCACGCGCAGATTCTGCCCGAACCCTGGCCACAGGAACTTGCCATTCTCATCCTTGCGGAACCAGTTGACCCGGAAAATCCGCGGCAGCTTGTAGCCCCTGGTGCCGAAATCCAGCCAGTATTGCCAGTAGTCGGCCATGTTGTAGCCGGCGAAGGGAAGCATGGCGAAGGGATCGCGCCGAATGGCCGCCTGGCCGATGGCGGCGGCTGTCGCCTCCGAGCCCATGGTCGCCGCCAGGAAGACGCCGTGCTTCCAGTCGAACGCCTCGAGCACCAGCGGGAAGGTGCGCGAGAGGCGCCCGCCGAACAGGAAGGCCGAGATGGGCACGCCTTCCGGGTCCTCCCAGTGATCATCGATGGTCGGGCACTGGCTGGCGGGCGCCGTGAAGCGCGAATTGGGATGGGCGGCGGGACGGCCCGACTCCGGCGTCCAGTCCTTGCCCTGCCAGTCGATGGCATGGTCGGGCGCGGGCCCCATGCCCTCCCACCACACGTCGCCATCGTCGGTGAGCGCCACATTGGTGAAGATGCAGTTCGCCTTCAGCGTCTCCATCGCCATGGGGTTGGTATCATAGGACGTGCCCGGCGCGACGCCGAAGAAACCGGCCTCGGGGTTGATCGCGCGCAGCGTCCCATCGGCTGCGGGCTTGATCCAGGCGATGTCGTCGCCGACCGTGCGCGCCTTCCAACCCTTCATGCCCTCCGGCGGCAGGATCATGGCCAGATTGGTCTTGCCGCAGGCGGAGGGGAAGGCGGCGGCGATGTAGCTCTCATGGCCGTCGGGGCCTTCGAGGCCGAGAATGAGCATGTGCTCGGCAAGCCAGCCTTCCTCGCGTGCCATGTTCGAGGCGATCCTGAGCGCGAGGCACTTCTTGCCGAGCAGAGCGTTGCCGCCATAGCCCGAGCCATAGGACCAGATCTCGCGCGTCTCGGGGAAGTGGGCGATGTACTTGTTCTCGATCTCCGGCTCGCACGGCCAGGGCACATCCGCCTCGCCCGGTGCGAGCGGCGCCCCGACGGAATGCATGCACTTGATGAAGGCGCCGTCCGCGCCCAGAACATCCAAGACCTTCTGCCCCATGCGGGTCATGATGCGCTGATTGGTCACCACATAGGGCGAGTCGGTGATCTGCACGCCGATATGGGCGATGGGCGAGCCGATGGGCCCCATGGAGAAGGGCACCACATAGAGGGTGCGCCCGCGCATGCAGCCGGAGAACCTGTCCCGCAGAATGCCCATCATCTCGTCCGGGTCCATCCAGTTGTTGGTGGGCCCGGCATCCTCCTTGTTGCGATGGCACATGAAGGTGCGGTCCTCGACGCGGGCAACGTCCGAGGGGTGCGAGCGGGCGAGATAGCTGTTGGGGCGCTTCTCCGGGTTGAGGCGGATGAAGGTGCCCGCCTCCACCATCTCCTGGCACAGCCGGTCATATTCCTCCTGGCTGCCGTCGCACCAGTGCACGCGCTCGGGCTGGCAAAGGGCGATCATCTCATCGACCCAGGCGAGAAGCGGCCCGTTGGCGGTTCTTTTCGCTCCGTCATGCGCTATGGACATGTCGTTCGATCTCCTGAAGTCGAGAGCGTCGTGCCTCTCGCAGCCGTGCCGGCAAAGGCGGCAAGCGCGCGCGCAGACGGTCGCGCCGTGCACCGAGACGGCATCCCGGCCAGCGCGCGTGGGGCGTGTCTACGAGGGCCCAAGAGCAGAGGTCCTAGAGGAGTCCCCGATCCGCTCGCCGCGCGGCGCGCACACTGCCATGCGCCAGCACCCACGCGGGTTGTCGTTACGCAATGCGCGCCTATCTAGGGCAGAACCGGCGCAGAGGTCAATTCGCGGTATTGTCTCAGGCCATAGACAAAAGTCCGGTCCGCAGAGCACCGGCACGCGGCGCGTCCGCCTTCGATTCCAACGCAACACAGTTTTGCGACAGGTGCCGGGATGCGTGTTGTGCGCACCGCCGGCCCGGGGCTAACATTGGAGGGCAAAACAGCGCCGGCAGGTTAAGAGACCAGGAAGGGAAACCGGTCATGAAGCGCTCGGGCATGCCCGCTTTCGCGGCCGCGGTGGCGCTCGCATGGTTGTGGGCGGTCTTGGTGGCCGTGCTTGTGGCCGGCGGGTGGGGGCCGACCGCCTGGGGCGAGGACGCCGAGCCGCCGGGCGACCCGGAGAAGGGGCGCAAGATCTCCGAGACCCATTGCTCGCGCTGCCATGTGGTGGGAGACTACAACCCCACCGGCGGCATCTCCTCGACGCCCTCTTTCCAGCTTCTGGTCAAGCGCCGGCCGGACTGGCGCGAGCGCTTCGCGACCTTCTATGCCCGCCGTCCGCATCCGGCCTTCCTGTCCATCACGGGCATCGGCCGCCCCATGGCGCATCTTCCGCCCAATGCGGCGCCGGTGGAGCTGCCCCTGTCCGCGCTTCGGCACATCGTCGCCTTTGCCGAGACGCTGCGTCCCAAGCCCAAGGCCGATGGGAGGCACGGAGGGAGCCGCCACGACGGGCGGGGCGGGCGTGTCGAACGTGGCGGCCACGTCAGGCGGGGCGGCGGGACCTGATGGCTGCCGCCAGGGTGCCTTCGTCCAGATAGTCGAGCTCTCCACCCACGGGAACGCCATGGGCGAGCAGGGTGAGGCGCACATCGGCCCCCGCGAGCACATCGGCG
>JALUTE010000187.1 GCA_027058255.1 Methyloligella sp.
TGCCGGCACGCCGCGCTCGCGCAGGCGGAAGATGTTCTCCAGAACGACGATGGCGGCATCCACGACCATGCCGACGGCAAAGGCGATGCCGGCAAGGGAGACGACGTTGATGGAGCGCCCGAGCGCGGCCATGGCCACGAAGGAGCCGATGACGGAGACGGGAATGGCCAGGGAGACGATCAGCGTTGCGCGCACGGAACGCAAAAAGAGCAGCAGGACGATGGCGGCGAGGGTGCCGCCGATCCAGATGTTCTGTTGCACGAGGCGGATGGACGACTTGATGTAGACCGTCTCGTCATAGACCTGACGGAACCGGAGCCCGGCCCGCGGCACGGGCCCGGCATTGAGCTCCGCGATCGCCGCCTTGATGCCCGCCATGGTCTCGATGACGTTCGCGCCCGTCTCGCGCTTGGCGTTCAAGGCGATGGCGGGCTCGCCAAGGAGGCGGATCTTGGCGGTGGGCTTCTTGTAGGCGAAGGCGACCTCGGCCACGTCCGAGACGCGCACGCGGGCGATGCGGCCGGTGGCGGGATCGCGAACCGAGCGCAGGACCACCGCGCGGATTTCGTCCAGCCGGTTGAGCTCGGCCTCGGTGCGCACCACATAGCGCCGCTTGCCCTCGTCCACGTCGCCTGCGCTGATGGCGGCATTGTTGGCCCTGAGCGCCTCCAGAACGTTGCGCACGGTCAGGCGGTAGCGGGCGAGAGCCGAGGGGAGAATGCGGATCTCGATCTGACGCTCCGAGCCGCCGTAAACCGTCACATGGCCGACGCCCTCGACGCGCTCCAGCCGGTCCTTGATGACATTGCGGGCGAAGTCGCCGAACGCGTGCATCGGGCGCTCATTGCCCGGCAGGCGGGTGAGGATGAACCAGGCGATGGCGTTGTCCTCGGCGCCGGCGAGCTTGAGGGCGGGCTCCTGGGCCTCGTCGGGATAGCCGGTCACCCGGTCCAGACGGTTCGAGACCAGAAGCAGCGCCCGGTCCATGTTCGTGCCGATGGCAAATTCGAGAATGACACGGGCGCGGCCCTGCTCGGAGCGGCTGGTGATGCTCTCCAGACCGTTGATGCCCTTGAGCACCTCCTCCTGGCGGATGACGATCTCGCGCTCCACCTCGGCGGGGGCGGCGCCCGGCCAGAGGGTCGTCACGGTGATGATCGGCCGGTTGACATCGGGCGCAAGCTGGATGGGGATGACCTGGAGGGCGAGGGCGCCGAACATGACGACCATCAGGACAATGGCGATGACGGCGCTCGGGCGGGCGATCGAGGTCTCGATCAGCTTCATGACGCCCTCTTGTTCCGGTCGCGCTTCCGGATCGCGTCCGGGGCCGCTTCCCGCGTGTTGTTAGGTCCCTGTCGGGGCTTTGCCCCTCCTCGCCTCTTGTTTTGTTCCCTGTCGCTCGCTTTGCTCGCTCCTCGCCTCTTGTTTTGTTCCCTGTCGCTCGCTTTGCTCGCTCCTCGCCTCTTGATGACAATCCGCACCGGGCTGCCCGGCGTCAGGCGCTCATTGCCGCGCACAACCACGACCTCACCGGCGCGCAGGCCGGTCAGAACCTCGATCCGGTCGCCGACGGCCTCGCCCAGGGTCACGGGTCTCGGGTGCGCAATGCCGTTTTCCACCACGAACACGATCGCGGCGCCGAGCGTGTTCAAGACGGCGTCCTTGTGAACCGTGAGCACGGGGCGGCGCGTGCCGATGGGCACAAGAACCGTGACGGACTGGCCGTCCGCAAGCACCCTGTGCGTGGCGTGCAGGATCGGCGTCAAGCGCACGGCACGGGTGCGGGTGAGCGGGTTCTCCGAGGGAAGGATGGCGCGCACGCGGGCCTTGTGGCGGGTGCCATCGTCCAGGGTGATGTCGAGGATCTGATCAATGGCGAGGCCGGACAGACGCTTGGCTGGCACGTCGGCCTCGATCTCGAGGGATCTGGTGCCGATGAGGCGCACCAGCGCATCGCCCGTGCGCACATAGGTGCCGGCCTCGGCCAGGCGCTGCACCACGGTGCCCGAGTATGGGGCGCGCACGGTGGCGTATTTCACATCGAGGGCGCGGCGGGTCACGGCTGCCTTGCGGGTCGCGATCTTGGCCTCTGCGAAGGCGATGCGGCTGCGGGCGACCTTGATCTTGAGCTCGGCATCCTCGAGCCGCGCTTTCGAGAAGGCGGCGGATTGGCGCAAGCGCCTCTGGCGCCGCATCTCGGCCAGGGCCTGCTCGAGCTCGGCCTTCGCCGTGTCGCGCTCGGCGCGGGCCTCTTTCAGTGCGCCTTCGGCGAGCGCGAGGTCGGCCCGGAGGTGATCGGAGGCGAGGGTGGCGATGATATCGCCTTTCTTCACCCGGTCGCCGACATCGACATGCATGCGTTCGAGACGGCCGGCGATGCGCGCCGAGACGAGGCCCGCGCGCCGGGCGACGAGGCGGCCGATCACGGGCACGGTCTGGGTGCGCAGGATCTCATGAGCCTTCTCCACCTGGACGAGCGTGCCCGACTGGCCGAACGCCTCGCCGGCCCAGAGGAGCGCGAGCATGAGCCCCAGCGCCCATGCGGCACGGCGCAAGAGCCGGCAGGCGCGACAGGGGCCGGCCTTGCGCATTCCTGCCCGTTCACGGGGTTGGTCGAGACGCGTAACCATGGCCCAACAATAGGCGAAAACGGCCCTTTCGCAATGCTTGCGGGTCGACAGCGTTAGCCGAGGCCGGTCACGATGGCGTGCGCGTGGGAGGCGCCCGGGCGCCCGTCAGGCGGGCATGAGGTGGATGGCCCTGGCGAGCAGGGAGACGCCGATGCGATCGGCGACGCGCAGGCTGTTGCGCTCGACCACATGCGCCGGCAGGTGCAGGGCAAGCGGATTGGCCTCGCCGGCGACGCGCAAGGTGACGCGCACCAGCGCCCCGATGGCGAGAAGGGATTCGATCTCCGCCTCGACCGGGTTCTCCTTCTCGCCGCGCGAGGGGCGCACGCGCTGATGGAGAAGAATGCGGTCGGGCGGGATCAGCCAGCGGATGCGCGCGCCGGGGGGATGGGCGGCGTGGTCGGGGCGGTGCGCGACCTCGAGGCGATGGCCGGCCCAGCGCAGGATGGTCGGGCGCCCGGCCGCGCCAACGGACTCGATCTGACCCTCGAACAGGTTGGTGTGGCCGACGAGACGCGCAACCTGGGCGGTGCGCGGGCGGCCGATCACATCCGCCGGCGCGCCGGTCTGCAGGCCCCGGCCGCGATGCACGAGACAGAGCCGGTCGCCCAGCAGGCTCGCCTCCTCCAGGCTGTGGGTGACGAGCAGAATGGGAATGGAGAGATCGCGGCGCAGGCTCAGGAGCTCGCTTTGCAGGCGCTTGCGGGTTGCCTCGTCCACCGCCGAGAAGGGTTCGTCGAGCAGGAGAATGGCGGGACGGCGCGCCAGCGCCCGGGCGAGGGCGACACGCTGCTGCTGGCCGCCGGAAAGCTCGGAGGGACGGCGCGCCTCCAGCCCTTCCAGATGAACGCGGGCGAGCAGCCGCGTGGCCTCATGCATGCGCTCGGACCGGCCTTCGGTGCCGGGCGGCAGGGCGCTCGCCACGTTCTCGAGCGCGGTCATGTGCGGAAAGAGCGCGTAGGATTGGAAGACGATGCCGACGGGGCGCCTGTGCGGGGGCAGGTGGACCCCGCGGTCGGTGTCGAGCCAGACAGCGCCCGCGCAGGCGATGCGCCCCTCATGCGGGCGCACCAGGCCGGCAATGGCGCGCAGAATTGTCGACTTGCCGCTCCCGGAGGGGCCGACGAGCGCCAGAAGCTCACCCGCCGCGCAGTGGAGGGTGATGTTGAGGGGAATGGGCTGGGCCTGGCGCATGCGCGCGTTGAGGGCGGTGTCCTCGCCGATGCGCGCGGCCGCTCTGGTGGCGATGTCATCCATGGCGCCGGCCTATGCGCTCGGACAGGGTGAGGATCGCGGCAATGGCCAGGAAGGAAAAGGCAAGCAGGAACAGAGCCATTTGTCCCGCAGCCGCATCGTCGAAGGCCTGCACGCGGTCGTAGATGGCGATCGAAAGGGTCTGGGTCGCGCCGGGGATGTTGCCGCCGACCATCAGAACCACACCGAACTCGCCGAGGGTGTGGGCGAAAACGAAGACGAGGGCGGTCACGATGCCCGGCCAGGCGAGGGGCAGGTCGATGCGCCAGAATGCCGTCCACGGGGTCATGCCCGAGCAGGCGGCCGCCTCGCGCACCTCGCGGGGAATGGCCTCGAAGGCGCGCTGCACCGGCTGAATGGCAAAGGGAATGTTGGCGATGATGGAGGCGGCGACCAGCCCCTCGAAGGTGAAGGCGAGGGGATGGCCGGTGAGGCTTTCCCACAGCCGGCCAGGCGCCGCATCGCGCCCGAAGGTGGCAAGGAGATAATAGCCGATCACCGTGGGCGGGAGCACGAGGGGCATGGCGAGGGTCGCCTCGACAATGCGCCGGCCCGGGAAGCGGCGATAGGCCAGAAGGCGCGCGAGGGCGAGGCCCAGCGGACAGGCGAGGAGCACGGTCCAGAAACCGAGCTGAAGAGAGACGTTGAGGGCGGTCCAATCCATGCGGGCCAGCCTAGCGCATTTCGCCTGTGGGCGTCATCGCCGCGGCGCGCCGGCGGCCGGTGCCTCCTCCTCCTCGCCTGGAAGCGCAAAGCCGAAGCGCCGGAGGATGTCCCGCGCGGGCGCCGTCGTGAGAAAGGCATGAAAGCGGCGTGCGGCCTCGTCCCTGGGGTCGAGCAGCACCATGGCATGGCGGATGGGGCGGTGGGCTCGGGCCGGCAGAACCGCATGGCGGCCCGCGCGGGCATAGGCGGGCGCCTTGAGGAGGGCATAGGCAATGAGGCCGCCCTGAACGCGGCTCGTCAGGGTGAAGCGGGCCGCCTGGGCGACGGATGCGCCGAGAACGAGGCGCGGCTTGACGGCGGCCCAGAGCCCGGCGCGCTCGAGCGCATCGCGGGCCGCGCGGCCATAGGGGGCGTGGTCCGGATTGGCGATGGCAAAGAGGGAAATGGCGCCGCGCGCGAGGGCTTTGGCCAGGCCCTCGAGCTTGGGATCGACGGCGAGCGGCGAATCGTTCGGAGCGAAGAGCGCGAGGCGGCCGAGGGCATAAAGGCTCGCAGGCGCCTTGGCGAGGCCGTCTTTCTCCAGGGCCTTGATGTAGGAGTCGTCGGCGGAGAGAAAGAGGGCGTAGGGCGCGC
>JALUTE010000188.1 GCA_027058255.1 Methyloligella sp.
CCGCACACGGCAAGAGCCCAGTGGCGGGAGCGGCGAGAGACCGGTGATGGTTGCGGCAAGGGGCCGGTTCAGCCGGCGCAGCAGGAGAGCCTGGCGACGTCCTTGTGGAAGGCCTGGGCCGCGAGCTTCAGGCCCTCGACCGTGGTGAGATAGGGGAAGATCGCCGCCCCCAGCGCCGCGACCGTCAGGCCCTGGGCAATGGCGAGGGCGGCGGTCTGGATGCTGTCGGCGCCCTCGGGGGCGAGGATGTGGGCGCCGAGCAGGCGGTCCGTCCGCCTGTCCGCGACGAGCTTGATGAGCCCGCGCGCATCGTGCGCCGCCAGCGCCCGGGGGACGTGCTCGAGACCGATCACGGAGGTGGCGACCTCGTGCCCGGCGGCGACCGCCTCGGCCTCGGTCAGCCCCACCGACGCGGCCTGGGGATCGGTGAACACGACCGACGGCATGGCGCTGTTGTCATAGGCAGGTGGCTGCGCCTGTGCAGCGCCCTCGCTTGCGAGCGCATCGAGGGCCGCGATCCGCGCGCCATAGGCCGCCATGTAGACGAAGGCATCGCGCCCGGTCACGTCGCCCGCCGCCCAGATGCCGGGCCGGCTCGTGCGCATGTGCCCGTCCACCCGGATGCCGCCATCGGGCGTGCGGGCAACGCCCAGCGCATCGAGCCCCAGCCCTTCCGTATTGGGCCGCCGCCCGGTGGCGACGAGCACCTGCTCGGCTTCCAGCGTGCGCTCAAGCCCGTCCTGGGTGATATCGAGGGCGATGCCCGCCTCGGTCCGCCGGATGGCGCGATAGGCGAGCCCGCCCTCGATCGCAAGGCCCTCCTGGCGCAGATAGTCCGTCAGGGCTGCGCCGATCTCCGGCTCCATGGTGGGCAGGAGGCGGCTTCGGAAGACGAGGGTCACCGCAACGCCGAGGCGCGCGAACATCTGCGCGAGCTCCGCGCCGATATAGCCGCCGCCGAGCACGAGGAGCGATCGGGGCAGGCGCGCGAGATCGAGCGCATCCGTGCTGGTGAGCACGGGCACGTCCTCGATGCCGGCAATGTCCGGCAGGGCCGGCCGCGCCCCCGTGGTGATGATGATCCGCTCCGAGGAAAGCGCGCGCCCATCTGCAAGAAGGACGCCGCCTTGCGTGAGCCGCGCGCGCCCCTCGATATAGGTGAGCCCCTCATAGGCGTCGATGAGGTCCACATATTTGGCCTTGCGCAGCCCGGCCACCAGCGCGTTCTTCTGCTCTCGGAGCGCGCCCCAGTCCTCGAGCGCGGCCGAGCCTCGAATGCCCGCGAAACGCGAGGCGGCGCGGGCGCCATGCACGGCCTCGGCGGCGCGGATGAAGGTCTTGGAGGGCACGCAGCCGATATTGACGCAGGTCCCGCCGATGGTGCCATGGCCGATCAGGGCCACCCGCGCGCCCTGCTCCACCGCCGTGATGGCGGCGGAAAAGCCCGCCGAGCCCGCACCGACGACGATCACGTCGAAACGCGCGCCCGCCCCTTCGCCCGCCTTGCCGCGGTCCGTTTCGCTTTCATCATATGCCAAGGTTTCGGCCATGAAGCTCTCTTGCCCCGAAAAGGCCCCGATATCGCCAGGGTCAGTTGCTGCCGCGCGGCGTGCCGGTCGCGGCGGAGGTCGCGGCGCCCGAGCCCCTGTTGCCCGCCTGAGCGCTCGCGCCCGCGCCCTCAGCTCCGGGGGCGGCTCCGGAGGCGGCGAGACTCGCCGGATAGCCCGCATTCGCCGTCGCCCTGGTCAGATCCTCGACCTTGGCCACGGTATCGTCGAAGGTGACCCGCGCCGTCTTTCTCTCGAAGGAGACCGCGACATCGCTCACGCCCGGCACGCCGATGAGCGCCTTTTTCACCAGGAAGGGGCAGCTCGCGCAGGTCATGTTCTTGACCGAGAGGATGACCGTCCTCGGCGCGGCGCTGGCTCCGCTCGTCATGGCGAGGGCGACAAGGAGCATGGTGGCCGTCGACAGATGTTTCATGGTTGCAACTCCTCGATGTGCTGGATGCTGGAATCGGAAAGGGCGGGTGTCCCGCCGCAACCCGCCTTCGCCCGGCTCACAGGCCGAGCAACCACGGCGCGACGTAGGGCGCGAGCCAGGGCCAGGCGATGGCAAGGGCGACCAGCGCGGTCGCACCCCAGAGCGAGATCCGCACGAGCAGGCCCGGCAGCGGACGCGCACAGGCGGCGCCCTCGGCGCAGGCCCGGCGCGGCTTGATGGAGACGAGGTAATGCCCCCAGCCGAGGAAGCCGATGGCGAGGGCGATGAAGATCGGTTGGTAGGGTGAGAACGCGGTCAGGGCGCTCATCCAACTGCCGGTCACGCCCACGCTCAGGAGGACGAGTGGCAGAATGCAGCAGGCCGACGCGCCGATCGCACCCACTATGCCGCCAGCGGCCGCGAGACGCGCGCGCCCTTCCGCAGAAGCGGCCTGCAAGGGCGCGCCCGCGGCCACGCGCGACGCCACGTCTGGCGTGCCGCTCACCTCGCGCCGCGCCGCCGCGCTCGCATTCGTGCTCATATTCCGACTCCCATTGCCTGCAATTGGCGCTAGGATAGGATCTGTAGGAACTACAGGTTCAAGGGCGAAAACGGCCCTCGAGGCGCAAGGGAGGTCACGGTCTTGCGAGCAGGTCTCGGCATTGGCGCATTGTCCAAGCGCACGGGCGTCCACATCGAGACGATCCGCTACTATGAGCGCATCGGCCTGATACCGCCGCCGCCGCGCACGGCGGGTAGGCACCGGGTCTATGACGAGGCCATGGCCCGCCGGCTCGCTTTCATCGCCCGCATGCGTGCGCTCGGCTTCACCCTGGATGAGGTGCGCACCTTTCTGGCGCTCGTGGATGGGGGGCGCTATAGCTGCGCGCAGGTGCGCGATCTCACCCTGGCGCATCGCGAGACCGTGCGCCGCAAGATCGCCGACCTGCAGGCGCTCGAGGCCGCCCTCGGCGACATGGCCGCCGCCTGTCATGGCGACGCGGTGCCGGATTGTCCCATCATCGACCGGCTCGGCCATCTTGTCTGAACGCGCATTTCGGCTTAAGGACGCGCGAGCGGGCGGGCGGACCGGAGCCTGATGCGAGGGAAACGAGCGGCCTGTGACCAGCGAGACCCAGACAGGAGGCGAAGCGCCGAGCGCAACCCAGGCAGGGGGCGAGGCGCCGAGCGCGGGCGCGGAGGCGCGCGCTCCATCGGCCCCCATGCGTCTGCGCCTGCTGGGCTTTTCCACCGTTCAGATGCTGGCACGCGATCTCACCACCGCCCTCGCCGCGCGTGGATGGGCTCCGGACATCGAGCAGGCGGGCTTTGGCGAGGTGATCCGCCCCCTGCTCCAGCCCTCCGGTGCCGATGGTGGCGCCGGGCCGGGTCCGGATGCGGTCGTGGTGGCCCTCGACGGCGAGAGCCTGCTCGCCCGGGACTGGCGCCGCTCCGCCGAGGAGGGCTTCTCGCTCATCGAGGAGCGCCTCTCCAGCCTTCTGGCCGCCCTTGAAAGCTGGGCCGATCGCGGCGGCGCGCCGGTGCTGGTCAACACCCTTGCAAGCCCCCTTGCGCCCTCTGCGGGATTGCTCGACCGGGTGCATGCGGGCGGTGAGGCCCACGCCATCGCCCATGTCAATGCCCGCCTGGCCGATCTCGCCCGCAGCCATGGGCAGGTCGTGCTCGTCGATACGGACCGGGCGCTGGCCGAGATCGCGCCCATGGCCCGCCTCGATCCCAAGCTCTGGTTCTATGGCCGCATCGCCTGGTCGGCGCCGGCCTCGCAGGCGCTGGCCGAGGGCTTCGCCGAGGCCTGGGAGGTTCTCAAGGCCGGCCCCGCCAAGGTGCTCGCCCTCGATCTCGACAACACGCTCTGGGGCGGCACGGTGGGGGAGGACGGAATTTCGGCGCTCGCCTGCGGCGACGACTTTCCCGGCAACGCCTTCAAGGCCTTTCAGGCCGAGTGCCTGCGCCTCAGGGGGCAGGGCTTCCTCCTGACCATCCTCTCCAAGAACGAGCCGGAGGCCATCCGGGCCTTTGCGGAGCATCCCGGCATGCTCCTTCGCGAGGAGGATTTCGTTGCCTGGCGCATCGACTGGTCGCCGAAGCCGGACAATATCCGCGCCCTCGCCGGCGAGCTCGATCTCGGCCTCGACAGCTTCGTCTTTCTCGACGACAGCCCGCATGAGCGCGAGGCCATGCGCCGGCTCTGCCCCGAGGTGCGGGTGCCGGAGCTCCCCGAGGACCCGGCCCGGCGCCCGCTCTGGCTGCGCACCCTCGCCGCCACCTGGCCGGTGCGGCTCACGGCCGAGGATGCCGGGCGCTCGGACATGGTGCGGGCCGAGCACGCTGCCCGGCGCCTCAAGGCCGAGGCGGTGAGCTATGAGGACTATCTCGCCGGGCTTGAGCAGAGGCTCGCTCTCGCGCCCATGACGGCCGCAACCCTGCCGCGCATCGCCCAGATGCATGCCCGCACCAACCAGTTCAACCTGACGACCCGCCGCCTGGGCGAGGCGGAGCTCACGGCCATGATGGGGCAGGGGGAGCGATATGCGGTTCTGCACGGCCGGCTGGCGGACAAGTTCGGCGATCATGGCATTGTCATCTGCGCCGTGGCGGAGATGGACGCGGCAGCGCTGAGCGCCCGGATCGAGAGCCTGCTCATGAGCTGCCGGGTCATCGGCCGCGAGGTGGAGGAGGCTTTCGTCGGCGCCCTGTTGCGCCATCTCGCCGGCCGCGGCATCGCATCCATCCATGCGGCCTATATTCCGACCGCGAAGAACGCTATTGTGCGCGACTTCTGGGCCCGGGTCGGCTTCTCGCCGGCGGGGCGGGACGGAGAGGCCACGCTCTGGCACTGGCGCGAGGGCGAGAATGCCCTGCCCGGCGGGCTGCATGTGCAGGTCGCATGGTCGGGCGAGGCGCCCGGCGCCGAGGGCGGTGAGGCGGCATGAGCCGGGCTCGGGGAGCCGTGAGCCGGCAGGATGCCGGCAAGGTCGAGAGAGAGAGTGGAAACGACAGCGCGACGGGGCAAGAGCACGACATGAACGGGACAGCCACCAGGACCGGACAGGCGGGCGCGACGGGCGTGCGCCCCGAGATCGCCAGCATCATCGCGGAGGTCTTTCAATATACGGGCGCCATCGGCCCGGAGACCTCGCAGGAGGACGTGCCCAAATGGGACTCCCTCCAGCAC
>JALUTE010000189.1 GCA_027058255.1 Methyloligella sp.
GCCCGGGAGGGGGAGGGGAGCGGGGGCGGTGAGAAGGGCTCTCGTGCGGGCGCGAGCGACAGGGGGCCTGCACCATGAACACCTATCACACGCGCCGGGTGGTGCCCTTCAGCCCCGAGCAGATGTTCGAACTGGTGGCGGACGTGGAGTCCTATCCCCAATTCCTGCCGCTTTGCGAGCAGCTCGTCATTCGCGAGCGCCGGCATGAGGGCGGGCACGACATTCTGATCGCCGACATGACGGTGGCCTACAAGCTTTTTCGCGAGACCTTCCGCAGCCGCGTGACGCTGGACGCGCGCAGCCATCGCATTCTCGTCGAATATCTCGACGGCCCCTTCCGGCACATGGAGAACCGCTGGCAGTTCCACCTTCTCGACACGGGCGGTTGCGCCATCGAGTTCTACATCGCCTATGAGTTCAGCTCGCGGGCGCTCCAGCTCGTCATGGGTGCGATGTTCGACAAGGCGTTCCGAAAATTCGCCGAGGCCTTCGAGGAGCGTGCGGCGGTGGTCTATGGCCGCGGCAGACATGTCTCCCCCCTGGAGCCGCGCCCGGCCTGAAGGCCCCGCATCCGCCGGGCCTGGCCGCGCGGCTCACGGGGAATGCAGCAACGACTCCGCAAGGGCGAAGGCGGCCTCCACGGTGGCGAGGCGCACCGCATGGCGGCCGAGATCGCCGAAACGGCATTCACGGTGCACGACCGGCGCATCGCGTCGGATGCCGGCCACATGCACCAGGCCGACGGGCTTCGCCTCGCTTGCGCCGCCCGGTCCCGCAATGCCCGTCACCGCGACCGCCATGTCCGACTCCAGGCGCTCGAGCGCGCCGCGCGCCATCGCTTCGGCCACCTCGCGGCTGACGGCGCCATGGGCCGCGAGCAGCGCTTGCGGCACGCCCAGAAGGCGCGTCTTGGCTGCATTGGAATAGGTGACGAGCCCGCCTTCGAACACGTCGGACGCACCGGCGACCTCGGTGAGCGTTGCACCGATCAGCCCACCGGTGCAGGATTCGGCCGTTGCGAGGCGAAGGCCGCGAGTTCGCAGAACGTCGATCAGGTGCGCGCTCCGGGCGATGATGGCGTCGGAGAACACCAGCCCAACCCCTTCCGTCACGATCCGGACAGCTTCTCCGCGGCGCGGATCAGCCGGTCGAAGATCTTGACACTGTCACGGCCCAGGGTGGCTTCGACCGCCTCTTGCGCCGCACGCCAGGCAGGGTAGGCATCCTTGATCGCCTTGTCGCCCTTGGGGGTGAGATGCAGCCCGCGCCCGCGCCGCCCCGCCGGCGGGTCCATGCGCACGAGGCCCTGCTGGACCAGGCGCTTGAGATTGCGGCTGAGGGTCGATTTCTCGATATCGAGCTCGCCGACGATATCCGCAGCGGTGACGCCGTCCTGCTCGGCGATCGCGGTGAGGAGGGTGAACTGGGCCGCCGTCAGCCCTTTTGCGCGCAGTGCGTAGTCGTAGTGGCGGGTGATGATCCGGCTCATGCGCCGCACGCGGGCGGCGAGGCAGGTCTCGCCGGCCATCTCGGCGATGCTCTGGGTGGTAAGGGACTTGCCACCCGGTCTCGTCCGTCTTGGATTACGTTCCATTATGATTGTCCTGTCCCCGAAGTGAGGCTTTCCGCATGCACGATTCGATATCGGCGCACAACGCGACGTCCTCCAAAAGGAGTTTCACCAACAGCCTCAGGGCGCGGGAAGGCGCACGGTCACCGTCGCCATGGCGGCGATGCCCTCGCCCCTTCCGGTGAATCCCAAGCCCTCGGTGGTGGTCGCCTTGACGCTGACCCGATCGACCGCAATATCCAGGATCGCCGCCACGCGCTCGCGCATGGCGGCCCTGTGGGGGCCGATTCTCGGCTTCTCGCAGACGATCGTGATATCGGCATGAGAGACCACGCCACCTCGGGCGCGCAATCGGGCGGCGGCGTCGGCGAGGAAGATATCCGATGCTGCGTTGCGCCACGCGCCCTCTTCAGGTGGGAAATGGGTGCCGATGTCGCCATCTGCAAGGGCACCGAGCAGCGCGTCGGTCAGGGCATGAAGGCCCACATCGGCATCGGAGTGGCCCTCGAGGGGGCGCTGCGAGGGAATGGGAACGCCGCAGAGCATGATTTGCTCGCACCCTTGCTCGGGCGCGCCAAAACGATGCACGTCGAATCCGGAGCCGGCGCGCACGTCGGCAAGCTGCACACCCGCTTCGGCCCGCAAGAGGTCGCGATCGGCCATCTCCAGATCCTCGCTTGTGGTCAATTTGCGGTTGGCCTCAGAGCCCGGCGTGACGACCACGTCGAGGCCGTGCCACTCGGCAATGGCCGCATCGTCGGTGAAATCCTCCCGCCCCGCCGCCTGCGCCGCCCCATGCGCGGCGAGGATCTGGGCGAAGGCGAAACCCTGCGGCGTTTGCGCGCGCCAGAGCCCGGCCCGGGGCACGGTCTCGCGAACGCACCCCTGCGGCGCGACGCGTTTGAGGGTATCGGCAAGCGGGACGGCGGCAAGAGCGCCCGCGTGATCGCGCAAGGCTTCGAGCACGCCGTCGATGATCTGGCGGGTGAGGAAGGGGCGTGCGGCATCGTGAATGAGCACCTGGCTTGGCGCGGCCTCGCGCAGGGCCTCGAGGCCGGCGCGCACCGATGCCTGCCGGGTTGCGCCACCGGTGACGGGGGGGAGGAGGCGCTCCCCGGCCGCCCCGGCGAGGGGGCGCACCGCCGCATCGTAAAGCGCCCGATCATCCTCGTGGATAACGACCAGCAGCTTGTGGATATCCCGATGGCCCAAGAAGGCGCGCAGCGTGTGCGTGAGGACGGGCTCACGTCCGATGCGGCGATATTGCTTGGGCGTGCCGGAGCCGCCTGCTGCGCGTGTTCCACGTCCGGCGGCAACAATGAGGGCGGCAACAGTCACGACAATGGGGCTTTCCCTGTGCGTGGGGCGTACGGAAACGGTTGGGTCCGGCGGAGCTTACGGCGCAGGCGCCGGCCCGACAATCCCGCGCGCCGAAGCCTGTGCATTGGGGCGGCGATGCGGGTTGCAATCGGAGCGCGCAATCTCTACGATTGCTTAGAATGAGGGCAGTTGAGTTGGCTGCCTAATAATTGGACACTCCGGGCCGGCCCGGACGGTCGAAGGCCTTCGCCCGCCCGCCGCAGGGCCGCCGGCAGAGACAAGCCCATGCACACCGAGCCTTGCCACGCGCCTCAAACCCTGGACGGTCCGCTCGAGCGGACCGAAATCTCCGCAACGGAGCGTGCGCCTCTGCGCATCGGCCCGGTCCGTCTTCGGGGCCGGGTTCTTCTGGCGCCCATGTCGGGCATCACCGACCGGCCTTTCCGCGCGCTCGCCCGCACCCATGGCGCCAGCCTCGTCATTTCCGAGATGGTCGCGAGCGAGGCCCTGGTCGCGGGGCGCGCCGACGTTCTGCGCCGGGCGGAGGGCGAGGGCACCGGCCCGCTCGCCATCCAGCTTTGCGGTCGCGAGGCGCGCTGGATGGGGGAGGGTGCCCGCATCGCCACCGACCTCGGCGCCGCCATCATCGACATCAATATGGGCTGTCCGGCCAGGCAGGTGACCCGCGGGCTGTCCGGCTCGGCGCTCATGCGCGATCTCGATCATGCCCTCACCTTGATCGAGGCGGTGGTGGCGGCCACGCCGTGCCCCGTGACGCTGAAAATGCGCCTTGGATGGGACGAGGCCAGCATCAACGCGGCCGAGCTCGCCCGCCGGGCGGAGGCGGCGGGGGTGCGCATGATCACCGTGCATGCCCGCACCCGAAACCAGTTCTTCCGCGGCCGCGCGGACTGGAGCAAGGTCGCACCGGTCAAGCGTGCGGTCTCCATTCCGGTGATCGTCAATGGCGACATCACCGATCTTGCGCAGGCGCGGGCCGCGCTCGCGGCATCGGGCGCCGATGGGGTGATGGTCGGGCGCGGCGCGCAGGGGGCGCCCTGGCTGCCCGGAGCGCTCGCCGAGGCGATCGCGGCGGGGGCGAGCGAGATGACGACACCGGGGCTCGATGCGCAGGCCCGCATGGCCGAGGCGCATTTCGATGCCATGCTCACCCATCATGGGAGGGAGCACGGGGTGCGCATCGCCCGCAAGCACCTCGGCTGGTACCTGGTGCGGGCGGGGGCGTCGGATGCGCGTTTGCGCCGCTGGCGCCAGCGCCTGTTGCGCGAGAGCGACCCCGAGCGGGTCCGCGCGGGGCTTGCGGCCTTTTTCGAGGAGCAGGCGGAGGCCGCGGCACGCATCCGCCGGGCGGTGCCCTCATGAGCGGGCGCAGGAAAACGGACGGGAAAAAACGCGCTCCAAGGCGCGGGACGACAGCAGGCGGGCGGGCGCGTTCCGGCGGGGCGGCCAGGCTCGATCACGGCGTGCTCGTCAATGCGCTGCCGCACCCCATCCTGGTCATCGGCGAGGACAATGCCATCCTGTTCGCCAATGCGGCGGCGGAGGCCTTTTTCGACACCAGCGCCGCGCAGCTCGCGCGCCACGGGCTCGATGCCTTCGTGCCCTTCGCAAGCCCGCTGCTCTCGCTGGTCAATCAGGTCCGGCGTGAAGGGGCGCCCGTCAACGCCTATGGCGTGGACCTCTCCACCCCGCGCATGCCCCATGCCAAGCTCGTGGACATTCACGGCGGGCCCCTTGCTGAGGCGCCGGAGCGATTGTTCGTGCTCTTTCAGCAGCGCAGCATGGCGGAGATGATCGAACGCCAGCTCACCCACCGGGCGGCGGCACGCTCGGTGTCGGGGCTTGCCGGCATGCTGGCGCATGAGATCAAGAACCCGCTTTCCGGCATCCGGGGCGCCGCGCAGCTCCTGGAGGGCGCCCTCGGGGACGACGACCGGGCGCTTGCCCGCCTCATCTGCTCGGAGACGGACCGCATCTGCAAGCTGGTGGACCGGATGGAGGTGTTCGGCGACGAGCGCCCCCTCGCCAATGCCACCGTGAACATCCATGCGGTGCTCCACCATGTAAAGCAGATCGCCGAGAACGGCTTTGCGCGCCACATCCGCATCGTCGAGGATTACGACCCCTCTCTGCCCGGCATTCCGGGCGATCGGGACAAGCTGGTTCAGGCCTTTCTCAATCTGGTCAAGAATGCCGCCGAGGCCCTGGGAGAGAGGCCGGGCGGGCGGATCCGGCTCGCCACCGCCTTCCGGCCCGGCG
>JALUTE010000190.1 GCA_027058255.1 Methyloligella sp.
CGGGTCCAGCGCCACGACGGTGCCAAAGCCGGTCGCGGCATAGATGCGCCCCTGATCGGCCGCGAGCCCGCCGCCATAGCCTTCCTCGTCCTTCTCGTTCTCCGGCGTCAGGCTCACGCGCCAGATCCGGCTGCCGCTGCCGGCGGAGAAGGCGGAGACGGCGCCATGGCTGTCCAGGACATAGACCCGCCCTTCATAGACGATCGGACTTGCGATCAGGCGCCCGTCGGAGCTCGAGCCCTCGCCGGCATCCGAGCGCCAGAGCGTCTTGAGCGCGCCGGCAAGCGCCAGATGGCCCGGGGCATTGCTCGGCACCCCGCCGGGCTGGCTCCAGGCCACATTGGCCACCATGGGCGGGAGCGCCACGGGCTTCGCGGCCTCTGCGATCTCGCCGGAGGTGATGTCCACCTGCTTGATGACCGCGATCCGCTTGCCCGGCAGCTTCTCCTCCTTCTCGGCGAAGGGGTTGATGTCATTGAGGCTGGGAAGCGACAACCCGCTGCCGAAGGAGGAACAGCCAGCCAGCAATGTGAGGCCTGCCAGCAGGGCCGTGCTCAGCACGGCCCGCGACCTGCGATTCCTCGTTCGGGAAGTGCGATCGGTCATGTCCTGCTCTTTCGCATGGGGCTCCGACTCAGTGCCTCTCCCGCCAAGTTGGGCTGGCCCCTGCCCCATTCGCCGTGCCTGGACCCCATTGGCCTTGTTGGCTCAACCAGCCCATCAATTGGTCGGCCCGGGCGTGCCCGCCTTGCCGACCTTGCCCTGCTTCGCGGCGCCGTCAGACGTGCCTGCCCCCGGTGCCGCTCTGCCCGCCTCTTTTCCGGCCTCCTTGCTCGCCAGCAGGGCCAGCATCATCTGCGCCCGCCGGCGCAGACCGGGCGGCGCCGCGCCATCACCCAGCGCCTCCTCGAACAGGCGCCTGGCCTCGTCCGCCTTTCCCGCCTTCCAGGCGGCAAGGCCCATGAGCTCGCGCGCCGAATGCCGCCAGGGGCTCTCGGCATTCAACAAGGGCTTGAGCCGATTCTGCATTTCTGTCCAGTCCGCCACGCCCAATCTGAGCGTTGCCGCCTGAATCCGTGCAAAACCCCGCAAGACGTCGTCTCCGGCGCTCTCGGCCAGCCGATCATAGTCGCGCACCGCCTCATCCCGCTTGCCGGCATGGGCCTTGGCGGCGGCGAGCCGGAGCGTGGCGAGCACCCGATAGCCCGCCGGCCCGTCCTCGGCGAGCTTTGCAAGGATTCTCTCGGCCTCGGCCCATTTGCCATCCTCGGCAAGCGCGAGCGCCCGCATGAGCGTGCCGCCGGTCTCGGCCGCGCGCTTGGCGGACCAGTATTGCCAACCCTTGTAGCCAGCGACGCCGCCCACGATGGCGATCGCCACCACCACGATCGCACCACCATATTTTCGCCAGATCTGCCGAAGACGCTCGCGCCGGAGTTCCTCATCGACCTCGCGATCGAAGCTCTGATCGACCATTCCCCATCCCATCCCTGTCGAAGCAACGGGCCATCGCGGCCATGGAGATCGCGCCCATTGTTACAGCGCAAGGCTCCGGGGTGCAAAGGCGCGCGGCGCGGCCCGCCATCGCGCATCGGCCGAGCCTGCGCCGCCAAACCTCAAGAGCCTGTCATTTTGGGCTTTTTCGTGGCCCCGCCATCGACCGCAGACCGCCCCTCGTCGCGCATGCGATAGGTGTGCGCCTCGTCGGGGAAGACCCTCCGGCGCACCTCGTCGGCATAGCGGCGCACCGCGGCCTCGATCGCCTCGCCGAGCGCCGCATAGGTCTTGACGAACTTCGGAACCCGCGGCGAGAGGCCGAGCATGTCCTCCAGCACGAGGATCTGGCCGTCGCATTCCGCCGAGGCGCCAATGCCGATGGTGGGAATCGCGATCTCCCGCGTGATCTTGGCCGCGAGCAGCTCGGCCATGCCCTCGAGCACCACCGAGAAGGCTCCGGCCTCCTCCACGGCGCGCGCATCGGCCTCGATGGCCTGCCACTCGGAGCGGGCCCGGCCTTGCGTCTTGTAGCCGCCCATCACGTTCACGGCCTGGGGCGTGAGGCCGATATGGGCCATGACCGGGATTCCCCGCTCGACGAGATAGCGGATGGTCTCGGCCATGCGCACCCCGCCCTCGAGCTTGATGGCCCCGCAGCCCGTCTCCTTCATCACCCGGGCGGCGTTGTGGAAGGCCTGGGACGGGCTCTCCTCATAGGACCCGAAGGGCATGTCCACCACCACCAGGGCATGGGACGAGCCGCGCACCACGGCGCTGCCGTGCATGATCATGAGATCGAGCGGCACGGGAACCGTCGACTCGTAGCCGTGCATGACCATGCCGAGGGAGTCGCCCACCAGCAGCAGGTCCACATGCGGGTCGATCAGCCGCGCCGTGTGCGCATGATAGGCCGTGAGGCAGACGATGGGCTCGCCGCCCTTTCGCGCCCTGATGTCCGGTGCCGTGACCCGCATGGCCCTCTCCTCGTCCGCGCAGCTTCCGGGCGGGACACGGGAGCCGAGTGTGTGCGCCGCCAAAGCCATCATGTTGCAGCGCAACAATAATCCCTCAGCCCCGCGCCGTCCAGCCTTTCGCGCAAGCCTCTCCTGCTCCATGCGCGAAAACGCCCCCGGGGCGGTCCCCGGGAGCGGTCCTCGCCGCGGCCCGCATGGCAAGCGCCGCGCCGCGGCAGGAGGCAAGGCCCCTAGTGGCGATGGTGCCGGTGGTGGCGATGCCCCCAACGGTGCCCATGGTGGCGATGCCCCCAGCGGTGGCCGTGGTGGCGATGCCCCCAACGGTGGCCATGGTGGCGGTGCCCCCAGCGGTGACCATGGCGGCGATGTCCCCAACCATGGCGGCGATGTCCCCAGCCATGGCGCCGGAACCCGTGGCCGCCGCCAAAGCTGTGCCCGCGGCTGAAGCCATGGCCGCCGCCGTGCCCGCCCCGGGCTTCTGCCGCCGATGCTCCGACCATCGCCAACATCGCCACGGCACCGATGGCCATCATGATCTTGCCGGTCGTGCTTGTCGTCATGTTGCTTTCTCCCAATGCAACGCCAGTTCCCGAGGCCGTCTCGCCTCGATCGACGCCATGTCCCGGCGCCGACAATGCAAAGCTAGGGAGATGCCGCGCGGTTGCCTGTGCAGTTTCGCACAAACCGAACCGTCGCCGGATGCGACGGGCCCGCATCGCGGCCTCGGGTCGATGAGAGGCAAATGCCCGCCGGCGACACCGGCGTTGCGGGAGGCGCGGCTAGCACCAGCTTGCCTCATCGGCACCGGTGCTGCGCAGAAGCTCCTGCACATTGGCCTCGATCAGCCGGTAGCCGACATTGCCGAACAGCTTCTGCCGCCCCTCATTCATCAGGAAGGTCGGGCTGCCCGCCACCATCTGCTTCTGCGCAAGGTCATAGTCGAGCGCGAGGGCGGCCACGGCTTCGGAGGAGCGGATCCGCCGCTCGATGTCGGAGTAGTCGAGGCCGAGCCCGTCGGCGATCTCCCGATGCACCTGCCAGTCGGAAATGTCCCGGCAGGAGGCGAAGAAGGCCCGGCGGACCGCCCAGGCCGCGCGGGTGGAGAGGCGCTCGAGATAGGGTGGCAGGGCATCGGCTCCGTCCCCCGCGCCGCATCGCTCCCGCTCCATGAGCGCGATGGCCTTGAGAAAGAGGTGCGCACTGGCCGAGGTCCGCGGGCGGGCCTGCTGCCAGACCCGCTCATGCACCTCCACATGCGGGAACCGCTCCGCCACCTCTCGCACATGCCGGCCGAAGCCTGTAAACCCGCCCCGGCCCTTCCACCTGTCCGCAATCTTGCCCCACGCGTCGGGGAAGACGGAGCAATAGCGGGTCTCGATGAGGACATCCTCGCCGAAGGTGCGCGCAAGCTGATCCAGGCGCCGCTGCGCGACATAGGCCCAGACGCACAGCACGTCCGAATAATAGGTGACGCGAACGGGGGTCATGATGGCGGCTCCTCGGACTCAAGGCTGGGATGGCACACCGCCCCTCATAGCGCGCCCGCCAGCGCGCCGTCCATGCTGGCGCCGCCGAGCCGGACAAGGCCGGCCCTTCACCTCTCGCCATCGCCCGATGGCCCCGCCCCACCGCGAAGATCGCGCACATCCTCGACCGCGCGGATGAGGCGTCCTTTTTCCTCCGCGCTGAGCGCGCGCCAGTCCCGGTCCTCGAGGCCGGCGGCCATGGCATAGAGCAGGTTCAAGGAGGCGTGGGCGCTCTCCTTCCTGACCCGAAGGAAGGCATCCACGGGCCCGATGCGGCGCAGCGTCTCCACGTCCGGGATTCCGGCCCTCTCCAGCATCCGCCAGGATGCAGGGCCGAGATTGCGCAGCTTGGCCATGCACCGCCTCCCGTCCTCGATGGAAACCCTGGTCTCGTAACGTCGTTTGCCGCTGCGGGGCGGAGTTTGTGGGCACCGCTCCCATTACTCATGCCGCCGTTTCGGTGCACGCGCCTCGGACCCGCAGGGCGGGCTCCTGGCTGGCGAGGTGGGCAAGGAGCCCGTTGCGGTTCATGGACGCCGTCATAGCACGAAGCGGCGCAGCCATTGTAGGGTGCCGGTGAGGTCGAGACACCGGGAGCGACGCAATGCCGGAGATCAGCCGTTTTCTTGGAATCGCCATCGCGATATTCTACGATGATCATCCGCCACCCCACTTCCATGCCCGCTATGGCGAGCACGAGGCGTAGATCGACATCGCCACCGGCGAGGTGCTCGCCGGCAAGCTGCCGAGGCGCGCCATGGGGCATGTCTGGGAGTGGTGGGAATTGCATCGGGCGGAGTTGATGGACTGCTGGGATCGCGCCCAGGCGGCGGAGAATCCCGGCAAGATCGAGCCTCTGGAGTGAACGCCATGATACCGAAGGTGATCGAGGCACGGCACGTGGAAGGCTATCGCCTGTGGCTGCGCTTCGAGGACGGGCTCGAGGGCGAGATCGACCTGAGCGATATTCTGCGGGGGCCGGTTTTCGCGCCGCTGAAGGACGTGAGCGCCTTTGCCCGGCTCCGCGTGGATCCCAACTGGCACACCATTGTCTGGCCCGGCGATCTCGACATTGCGCCGGAGAGCCTGCGCACGCGCCTTGAGGCGGCGCTGGCGGAGGGGCACGCAGCCGAGTGAGGGG
>JALUTE010000191.1 GCA_027058255.1 Methyloligella sp.
CTTCCTCGCCCGCGCGCTGTCGAGGCGCCCGGCGAGCGAGCGCTGAGCGGCCGTGCGCGCGCACCGCCGCCGGCGTTGGGCCCGAGTCTTTCCCTCGAGCACCAAGCCAGAGCGCCCGCCCATCGCCGACCGCGCCCCCTCCACAAGCCCTTCCACCGCTTCACAGAACCGACACGGACCTTTAGTATGCGGCCTCGTTATGCGTCTCGGGCATCACCGGCCCGTCGACGCGGACGCAAAGTCGTGTGGAGCGTAAGGGAGCCGTGAGCGCTGCCGTCCGATCCCCAGAGGCCTATCCGGCGCTCGTTCTGAACGCCGATTATCGGCCGCTGAGCTATTACCCCCTGTCGCTGTGGAGCTGGCAGGATGCGGTCAAGGCTGTCTTTCTCGACCGGGTCAACATCGTCTCGGAATATGACCGGCTGGTGCACAGCCCGTCCTTCGAGATGCGGCTCCCCAGCGTCGTCTCGCTCAAGTCCTACGTCAAGCCGGCCCTCTATCCGGCCTTCACCCGGTTCAACGTGTTTCTGCGCGACCGCTTCACCTGCCAGTATTGCGGCACCGGGGAGGACCTCACCTTCGATCATCTGATCCCCCGCTCGCGCGGTGGCCTGACGCGCTGGGACAATGTGGTCACCGCCTGCGCGCCGTGCAATCTCAAGAAGGGCGGCAAGCTGCCCGACCAGGCGGGCATGTGGCCGGCGCAGAAGCCCTACCGGCCGACCGTGTGGGAGCTGCACCGCAATGGCCGGCTGTTCCCGCCCAACTATCTGCACGAGAGCTGGCTCGACTATCTCTACTGGGACACCGAGCTGGAGGAGTGAGCGGACTGAAAGGGGCGGGGTGTTGCGCGCGGGCAACTGTGTCGGCGGAATCTCCCGCGTTGCGCCCAAGGGCGCAGCTATGGTTTGACTGCCAAGGGCCGGCATCCGTAAGCTTTTCGAAATAGCTGCGTTTTTTGTAAGTGGTCATCCCCGAACGTGCGTTTGCCCGGGGGAAAGGTCGTTATGCGTGCAAGACGTTGTGTTGCGTTCTTGGTGGCGGCACTCGTGGGTGCGGGCCTTACGGCCGTGCCGGCATTCGCTCAGGGCGACTGGGACGGCGGGTGGCTCGGCATCACCGTAGGCTGGAAAACGCTCGACACCGATTTCAGGGATGCCAATGGGAGCGCGTTCGCACCGCCCGCGACAGCGCTTTCTTCCGCCGTGCCCGCAAACCTCACCGACCCAGGCCAGGGCGTCCCAGCGTCCGGGAGCTTGTCGGGCAATGGGATCACGGGTGGTGTCATCGTCGGTTTCAACATGACCGCCGGCGCGCTGGTGGTCGGCCTCGAGGCCGCGGCCGATCTCACCAATGTGGACCAAAGCGAGACCGTTTCGGCCAGCAGCCGGGTCGAGTATGATGGTCTGCTGGCGGGACAGACGGATTACGCCCTGCGCGACGAGACCTGCACGCGGTCGAAGAAAATGACGGCGGAGGCCTCGCTCAAGGGACGGATCGGCTATCTGGCCACGCCCGACCTGCTGCTCTACGTCTCGGGCGGCCTCGCCTTCGCCCGCACCGAGCACGATGTGGACTGCCTCTCGACCATCGAGTTTTTCGAGGTCGACGCCCAGGGTTCACAAGGCACCCACACGACGAGGGCTCAGGGCAGCAAGAGCGGATGGGAGACCGGCTGGACTCTCGGCGGCGGTGCCGAGATGCGCATCGGCGGCGCATGGAACATGCGGCTCGACTATGCCTATGTCGACCTTGGCTCCACCGATCAGATCGTGCCGATCTCGCGCACGTCCTCGGTCGCCGGCCTTCCCAACAATGGGGCCAGCAGCACGGTCTATGAGTGGAGCGAGACATACCACAAGCTGCGGATCGCGGTGATCTACACCTTCGCCGCGCCATCGCCATCGCCGCTCGAGTGAGAACCGAGCGCCGTGACGGCCGGATGGCACGATGGCGCTTCGGCGGCACTTGCCGGGTCGAGGGGTTCCGCCTTGCGATCGGCAAGGGAGGTCCATTCGACACCGGTTTCTCGAAGCCGTGGCGGTCGGGTCTTTCGCGCGCAGGCATGGCGCATCGGCCGGCGACCGGTTCGTCGCCCATGCGCCTGCGGTCGTCTTTCCCGTTTTCCGCACTCAGGTCTTGAGTACGGGCATGGCGTGCGTTACCCCTCGCCCATGGCTGACCAGACGATTCGCCCGCCCGATGGCGGGGCCCCCATAGAGCCTGTGGACCTGCGCGAGGCGCTCGAGGAGCGCTATCTCGCCTATGCGCTCTCGACCATCATGCACCGGGCGCTGCCCGACGTGCGGGACGGCCTCAAGCCGGTGCATCGGCGCCTGCTCTATGCCATGCGGCAGTTGAAGCTCGACCCCGAGGGCGGCTTCAAGAAATGCGCCCGCGTCGTCGGCGACGTGATCGGCAAGTTCCATCCCCATGGCGATCAGGCGGTCTACGACGCCCTGGTGCGGCTCGCCCAGGGGTTTGCCGTGCGCTACCCGCTGGTGGACGGGCAGGGCAATTTCGGCAATGTGGACGGCGACAATCCGGCGGCCATGCGCTACACCGAGGCCCGGCTCACCCGCGTCGCCGAGGCCCTGCTCGAAGGCATCGACGAGGATACGGTCGACTTTCGCGAGACCTATGACGGAGAGGAGCGCGAGCCGGTCGTGCTGCCGGCGAACTTTCCAAACCTTCTCGCGAACGGTGCCAACGGCATCGCCGTCGGCATGGCGACGAGCATCCCGCCACACAATGTCGAGGAGCTGTGCAATGCGCTCCTGCATCTCATCAAGCACCCCAATGCCCGCACCGAGACGCTGGTCGAGCACGTGCCGGGACCGGACTTCCCCACCGGCGGCGTGATCGTCGAGCCGCGCGAGGCCATCATCGAGGCCTATCGCACGGGCCGCGGCAGCTTTCGTCTGCGCGCACGCTGGGAGGTGGAAAAGCTGGCACGCGGCGCCTGGCGCGTCGTCGTCACCGAGGTGCCGTATCAGGTGCCGAAGGCGCGGCTGATCGAGAAGATCGCCGAGCTCCTGGCCGCCCGCAAGCTGCCGCTGCTCGGCGACATTCACGACGAGTCCGCCGAGGACATCCGCTTGGTGCTGGAGCCGCGCAGCCGCACCGTGGACCCGCCCCTGATGATGGAGCAGCTCTTCCGGCTGACCGATCTCGAGGTGCGCATCCCGCTCAACATGAACGTCCTGAGCAGGGGGCGCATCCCCAACGTGCTCGGGCTCGGCCAGGTGCTGCGCGAGTGGCTCGACCATCGCCGGGAGGTGCTGCTGCGCCGCTCGCGCTTCCGGCTGGACAAGATCGCCCATCGGCTGGAGGTGCTGGCGGGCTATCTCATCGCCTATCTCAACATCGACGAGGTGATCCGGATCATCCGGTTCGAGGACCATCCCAAGACGGTGCTCGCCGAGCGTTTTTCGCTCTCCGAGGTCCAGGTCGAGGCCATCCTCAACCTGCGCCTCAGGCGTTTGCACAAGCTCGAGGAGATCGAGATCCGCAAGGAGCATGAGGCCCTCGAAGGCGAGCGGGCCGAGATCGAGGCGTTGCTCGGCTCCGAGGACAAGCAATGGGCGCGAATCGCGGAGGAGGTGCGCGCGATCCGCAAGATCTTCGGCAAGGGCTGGGCGCCGGGGCGGCGGCGGACGGATTTCGACAGCCCGCCCGCCATTGCCGCCGCGGAGCTCGATCAGGTTCTCATCGAGCGCGAGCCCATCACGGTGGTGCTTTCGGAAAAGGGCTGGATTCGGGCCCTGCGCGGGCATGGCGCGGATTTGGCCAAGCTCTCCTTCAAGTCCGGCGACCGGCTCAAATGCGCCATCGAGGCCCAGACAACGGACAAGCTGGTGCTGTTCGCCACCAATGGGCGGTTCTTCACCCTCGGCGCCGACAAGCTGCCGGGCGGGCGAGGCCATGGCGAGCCGGTGCGCCTGATGATCGACCTGGAGGAGAACCACGACATCCTCGCCCTCTTCGTCCACGATCCGGAGCGCAAGCTGCTGGTGGCGGCCAGCAGCGGGCACGGTTTCGTGGTGGCCGAGCGGGACGTGGTGGCCATGACGCGCAAGGGCAAACAGGTGCTCAATGTCTCGGGCGAGGCCGAGGCGGTCGTGTGCGCGCCGGCCCGCGGCGACCATGTGGCGGTCATTGGCGAGAACCGCAAGCTGCTCATCTTCCCCCTATCCGAGCTCAATGCGATGACGCGCGGCAAGGGCGTGCGCTTGCAGCGCTATGCCCAGGGCGGGCTCTCGGATGCGCGCGTGTTCGCGGACGAGGAGGGGCTCGGCTGGACCGACAGTGCCGGGCGCAGCTTCCGCCTCGAGGAGTGGCGGGACTGGCTGGGCGCCCGCGCCCAGGCCGGCCGGCTCGCGCCCAGGGGCTTTCCGAAGTCCAACCGTTTCGGCACCTCCTTCTCCTGACTTCTCCTGAAGCCCGGCCATGGCGCGCCTTCTCGCCTGCGCGTCGCCGCGAGGCTCCCCGCCTTGCCACGGCCAGGCGCGCCCTGTGCCAAAGTGCACAGCGGGCGGGTCTCACTCCCCCTACCTTCAGATCATCGACAACCGGACGGGCCGGCTCGAGGAGACGACGAGGAACGGGAGAGAGACATGACCAAGGGCATCACCAGCAAGTTCATCATGGCCGTGGGCGCGATCGCAATGACCATGATGGTCGCCGGAGCCAGCGTCGCCGAGGCGCGCGGCGGGCACGGTGGCGGGCATGGCGGCGGCTTCGGCGGCGGGCATGGTTTCAGCCGCGGGCACGGCTTCTCCGGCGGGCATGGCTTCCGTCGCGGGCATGGTTTCCGGCGCCACTATCGCTTCCGCAGGCATCACGGTTTCCGGCGCCATCACGGCTGGCGCAGGCATCACGGCTTCCGCCGCCACTATCGGCACGGCTGGCATTGATGCGCAAGGCAAGGACCGGGCCCCGCCCGATCTTGCCAGGGAGAAGAGCGCCCCCGGTGCATCGCGCACCGGGGGCGCTTCGCCGTCCAGTGCCGCCGAACAAGGCGACGCGCTACTCGCGGCGCCCCTCGATGGGGGCGGTGCGCACCCAGCCGTCGCGCGCGAGGCGCTCCTGGGGGCCGAAGCGGGTCTTGTAGCGCATCTTGGCCGAGCCCTCGATCCAATAGCCGAGATAGAGATAGGGCAGGCCGAGTTGGCGCGCCAGCGCGATGTGATCGAGAATCATGAAGGTGCCGAGACCGCGCGTTGACAGCTCGGGGTCGAAAAAGCTGTACACCATTGAGATGCCGTCGCCGAGCCGGTCCGACAGGGCGACGGCAATGAGCGGCAGGTCCTCCGCCCTCTCATCCGGCATGTCCTCGCCGCGAAGGCGATACTCGGTGAGGAAGGTGTCCACGACGCTGTCCTCGACCATCATGGTGTAATCCAGCATGGACATGTCCGCCATGCCACCATCGCCATGGCGGGTGGTCACATAGTCCCGAAAGAGCGCATATTGCTCCGTGCTCGCAATGGCGGGGAGGCGGCGGGGGACAACGTCGCGATTGCGCCTGAGATTGCGCCGGAAGGAGCGCGAGGCCTCGAACTCGTCGACGATGACGCGCACCGACACGCAAGAGTTGCAGCCATGGCAATAGGGCATGTAGGCGATGTTCTGGCTGCGGCGGAAGCCGCTGCGCAGGAGATTGTCGACCACGCTCGCGGGCTTGTCGTGGGTCATGTGGGTGAAGAGCTTGCGCTCGCGGCGCCCGGGCAGATAGGGGCAGGGCTGCGGCGCCGTGATGTAGAACTCCGGAAAGTCGATCCGCTGCTGTGTCATCACGCTTTGCCGGGCGCCGTGCCGGTCCCTCCTTCCCGGAGAGGCCCGAACGGGCACACCGGAGCCCTCTCTCGTCGTTTCCCGTTTCTCATTGCCTACAGGGCGAACCAGATCGGCGCCAGCGCCGTGTAGGTGAGCCATAGAAGCACGATCAGGGGCAGGCCGCCAAGAAGGAAGTCGCCGAAGCGATAATTGCCAGGCCCGAGCACAAGAAGGTTGGTCTGATAGGCGATCGGCGTGGCGAAGGAGCAGTTGAGGGCGAAGATGAGGCCGTAGAGAAAGGGCACGGGATCGGCGCCAATGGCCTGGGCGGCGCTGATGGTGATGGGCGTCATCAGGGCGGCCGTGGCCTGGTTGGACAGGAGATTGGTCAAGAGCGCGGTCAGAAGGAAAAGCATGGAGAGAAGCGCGACCGGCCCCTTGCCTTCGACAAGGCTCACGGCCGCGCCGGCCAGGAGTTTCGCGCCTCCCGTCGTCTCGAGGGCCGCGGCGAGCGCGAAGGCGGCGCCGATGAGGAAATAGATGCGCAGGTCGACCGCACGCGCCGCCTGGCGCACGTTCAGGCAGCCGGCGAGGATCATGGCGAGCGCGCCGGTCACCGCGGCGACGACGATGGGCACGAGCCCGCTCGCGGCGACCGCGATGGTGAGTGCAAAGATGAGAATCGCCGACCTCTGGTGATGGGCGACGGGCAGCTCCTCCGCCGAGCCCTCCAACAGGACGAGATCGCTCTGCCGCCCGAGCGCTGCCAGCGCTTCCTCCGAGCCGAGCAGAAGGAGAACGTCACCCGGCTCGAGCCGGATATGGGCGAGCGGCGTGCGGGCCATGCGTCCACGGCGCTGAATGGCGACGACGTGCAGCGCGCCAGCGCTCATCCGGTCCACCTGATGCACATTGTGGCCGAGAAGCCGGGATGCGGGTGCGACCATGGCCTCGGCCATGGTCATGTGCGTGGCGCCGGGCCGGGGCTCGGGCTCGTCCGACGCCTCTTGCGCCTCGTCGCCGCCCTTCAATCGGCCGGATGCGGTGCCGGGCAGGAGCGGCATGATGGCCTCCCGGCTGACCAGAGCCTCGGCAAGCACCTTGCGCGTGGCGGCGATGCCGACCACGTCTCCCTCCTCGAGGGTGAGATCGTCGAAGGGGCGGAGAATCGTGCGACCGCGCCGGCGCACCATGCGAACCGTCATGCCGGCGAGGGCCGGAAAGAGCCCCGCCTCGGCGCGTGCGCCGATCCAGGGATGGCCGGGCGTGAGGGTGATCTCGGCAATGAACTGGCGCCCGTGTCCACGCCGCTCGTGCGCCGCACTCGGCCGGCGCGGGCGAATGAGCCGCGGCAGCAGGGCGATGGCGTAGATCCCGCCGACCAGCGCCATGACCGCGCCGGGCATGAGGAAGTCGAAAAAACCGATGGGCGGCAGGCCGGCCGCGAGCACCAGGGCCGCGACGATCAGATTGGAGGAGGAGCCGATCAGCGTCGTCATGCCGCCGAGAATGGTGATGAAGCTCAAGGGCATGAGAACCCGGCCGAGGGCGTGGCCGAGGGTTGCGGCGGCAGCGCTCACCACGGGGATGAAAATCACGACGACGGGCGTGTTGTTCAGGACCGCGCTCAGGGCCCCTGCAATGGCAAGCGTGATGGCAAAGGCAATCCGCGGTCTCGAGCGCCCCAGCCGCACGATGGCGCGGGCGGGATGAGCGACGGCGCCGGTCTGATAGAGGCCCTGGCCGATGACGACCAGGGCAAAGATGGTAAAGAGCACGGGATTGGCAAAGCCTGCGAGCAGCGCCTGGGGCGAGAGGAGATTCTCGCCGCGCGCATCGGTGAGTGGCCAGAGCGCGAACAGCAGCATGAGAGCGGCAACCGCGCCCATGGCGGTGATCTCGAGGGGCACGCGCTCCATGGCGAAGAGCACGATGGCGGCGCCGATGATGGCCAGCGTCGCGCCCATCTGCCAAGTCATGGGCGTGGCCATGGCGAGCTCGGGCGCCGCCGTCGCGAGCTGATGGAGCATTGCAGAATCCGCCATGGCCCGATCATGCCCCCTTCCCGTGCCTCCGCCAAGCCGACTGGAGCGCCGGTGCCGGCCGGTGGCGAATGGCCGCACGCGTGCACGCATGCGTCAGGCGACGGAGAGCTCGCTCTCCCCGGTGCTGGGCAGGCGGGTGACGGGATAGCCTTGCGCCTCCAGATGGCGGATGACCGCGCGGGCGTGAGCGCGGTCCTTGACCTCGATGGTGACATCGAGGGTCGCGCCCTTGGCCGGCACGTCGAGGAGCATGCGCCGGTGCGAGACCTCGAGAATGTTGGCGCCGCTCTCGCCCAGAAGCGTCGCAATGCGCCCGAGCATGCCCGGCCGGTCGGAAATGACGAGGCGCAGGGCGAGGATCTTGCCCTCCCGCTCGAGGCTGCGGATCATGATGGAGGCGAGCACGCGGGCGTCGATATTGCCACCGGTGAGCACCAGAGCGATCCTGCGGCCGGAAAAACGCTCGGGCGCCGCCATCACCGCCGCAAGGCCAGCCGCCCCCGCGCCCTCGGCCATGGTCTTCTGCTCGGTGAGGAAGGCGGCCACCGCGCATTCGATCTGCTCCTCGGAGACAAGGAGAATGTCATCGACGAGCGCCTCGACGATGACGCGGGTGAGCCGGCCCGCCGCCTTGACGGCGATGCCCTCGGCAAGGGTCTGGCCGCCCGCGGGCAAATCCTCGCCCGTGATCGCCGCCCGCATGGAGGGGTAAAGCGCGGCCTCCACCCCGACGATCTCCATGTCCGGGCATGCCGCCTTCGCCGCCACCGCGATGCCGGAAATGAGCCCCCCGCCACCGATGGGCACCACGAGCACCTCGATGTCGGGCCGGGCCTCCAGGATCTCCAGCGCGATGGTGCCCTGGCCGGCGATGACATGGGGGTCGTCATAGGGATGCACGAAGGTGAGGCCTTCCTCGCGGGCGATCCGGTCTGCCTCGCGCGCGGCGGCAGCGAGCGTGTCGCCCGCGAGAACGACCCGGGCGCCAAGGGCCTCGGTGCTCGCCACCTTCACGAAGGGCGTCGTCTGGGGCATGACGATGGTGGCCGGGATGGCGAGGCGGCGCGCATGCCAGGCGACGGACTGGGCATGATTGCCCGCCGACATGGCGATGACGCCGCGGGCGCGCTCTGCGTCCGTCAGCGCGAGCAGCTTGACCAGCGCGCCCCGGTCCTTGAAGGAGCCGGTCGCCTGCATGTTCTCATACTTGACGAAAATCTCCGCGCCGGTGAGCTCGGAGAGGCGCGGCGCGCGGATGAGGGGCGTTCGCAGAACATGGCCGCGAACGCGCTCCGCCGCGCGGGCGATGTCCTCGGGCGTGACAGGAAGCGCACCGGCCGTCCGCCGGCCCGCGCTCTCCCCCGCCTTGCCGGCCTTGCCGGCTTTTCCGGTCTTGCCGGCCTTGCCGGACCTTTTTCCCCCACGCTCGCCCCCATGCCTGGCCATGCCGCCCTCCGATCGCGCCGAATGCAGGGCCGAGTGTACCCCCATCCTAGCCCGGCGTGAAATCGGCGAGTCTCACGATCCGGCCCTCGCCGCGCGCCCTGCGCCAGTAGCGCGCGTCGGCCGTCACCAGAACCGCGTCGTGCTCCAGCGCAACGGCGTGGTAGAGGGTGTCGAAGAGGTGATGCCGCAAGGCAATGGCGAGCCTCGCCGCCCGCTTGTAGAGCGCGACCTCGTCGACCGTCTCGAAATCGAGGATGTCGAGGGTCTCTATGACGTCCTCGACGAATTCGGGGCGCAGGCGCGCGACCACCGCCACAATCTCAGCCTTCCAATGCACGGGTTGGCACAGAGCGGCGTCCCCCCGCCGCACGGCCGCAAGGATGGCGAGCGCCCGCTCGACATCCTCCTCCTCGGGATGGAAGCGCAGCACCCACTTGATGGCCACGCTGGCATCGATCACCAGCCTCAAGGCCGCCCGTCCTCGCGGGCACGGCGCACCGCGTCGGCAGAGACCGGCGGAATGCGCTCACGCAGCGCCAGAAGGGCGTCGATGGCCCGGCGGCGGCGCTCGGCTCGTTTCGCCTCCTCCACCGCCTCGCGCATCAGCCGGGCGATGATGGCGCTCTTGTTCTGGCCCTTGAACGCCTCGTCGAAGGCCTCTTTCACCTCGTCGGGCACGGAGTAGTTCACTTTCGCCATGGGCGCGGCTCCCGATGTTGAAATGTTCAACACCTGCGTAGCATCACGTTCGCCCGGGCGCAAAGGCGGGCTGTGACAGGCTAAGCCTCGCCGCGCCCTTTCAGGAGCCGGGCAGCGTGAGGCGCGAAATAGGTGAGAATGCCGTCGGCGCCGGCGCGCTTGAAGGCGACGAGCGTCTCGAGGATGATCGAATCCCGGTCGAGCCAGCCGGCTTCGGCCGCCGCCATCACCATCGCATACTCGCCGGACACCTGATAGGCGAAGGTGGGCACGGCAAAGCGCGCCTTGAGCCGGCGCAGAATATCGAGATAGGGCAGGCCCGGCTTGACCATGATCATGTCCGCCCCCTCGGCAAGATCGAGCGCCGCCTCGCGCAGGGCCTCGTCTGTATTGCCCGGGTCCATCTGATAGGAGCGCTTGTCACCCTTGAGCATGGCGCGGGAGCCGACCGCGTCGCGGAAGGGGCCATAGAAGGCGGAGGCATATTTGGCGCTGTAGGCCATGATCTGGGTGTGGGCGTGGCCCGCCGCCTCGAGCGCGGCGCGGATGGCGCCGACGCGCCCGTCCATCATGTCGGACGGGGCGATCACGTCGCAGCCGGCCTCGGCCTGAACCAGCGCCTGGCGGGTGAGCACGGCGACCGTCTCGTCGTTCAGCACCTCGCCGCTCTCGCTCAGCAGCCCGTCATGGCCATGGCTGGTATAGGGGTCGAGTGCCACGTCGCAGATGATCCCGATCTCGGGCACGTCCGCCTTGATGGCGCGCACGGCCCGGCAGACGAGATTGTCCGGATTGAAGGCCTCGCGGGCATCCGCGGTCCGGAGCGCCGGGTCCGTATAGGGAAAGATCGCGATGGCGGGAATGCCGAGCGCGGCGGCCTCGCCGGCGGCGCGCACGGCCCGGTCGATGGAGAGGCGCTCGACCCCGGGCATGGAGGCAACCGGCTCGGTGCGGCCCTTGCCCTCGAGGATGAAAATCGGCCAGATGAAATCGGCCGGGCCGAGGCGCGTCTCGCGAACGAGCCGGCGGGACCAGGGCGCGCGGCGGTTGCGGCGCATGCGCAGGGCCGGGTAGCCGGCAGAGCCCATGGGCGGGCCATCTGCGCCCGCGCTCGCCTGCGCCGGCGCGTCTCGATCGGGAAGAGGCTTGGTGTCCATTGTCGCAATCCGTGGAGCGTGGAGAGCCGATCGGGCGTGCGGTTCCCCGCAACCCTAAGTCGGGCCGCCGCTTTTGCCAAGGCCGCAGGGCCCGGAGCCGCCATGGTTTGGACACGGAGCTGTGGCACGGCTTTTCGTTGTTCCTGGATGGCTTGCCCCATTGCGCAGGGCTGCCGCCTCGCGAGGACGATCGGCGCACAGCGGACGAGGACCCCGCGCATCCGGCGGGAGCGGCGTATTGGGCCGGGCTGGCATTTGCGAGGAGGTAAGGGCGATGTCGAGCGCTCTTCGGGGTTTTGTTGCCCTCATTCTTTTTGTTGCCATTCCGACGGGCTTCTCCCTTGCTGCGGAGAAGCCCTTTTTTCATGGGGCTACGGCTGGCGATGCGGCGCGCTACAAGGCCGCGATCGAAAGGCGGGTGCAAGCCGGTGCGACACGCGCCGCCGAGTGGCGCAAGGCGGCACGCGCCGCGCGGGTCAAGGGCAATCTCGAAGGGGCCGTTCAGGCGCTCGAGAAGGCCGTGGCAGCGAACGGCACCGATGGCGAGAGCTGGATCGCGCTCGCGCGGACCCTGCGCATTCTCGCAGGCGCGCAGCCGAAACGGCGCTACCGGCTGATGGCCGATGCCACGGGGGCGGCCTATCTCGCATATGAGAGCGCCAAGACACGCGAAGATGAAGCCGATGCGCTCGCGCTCCTCGGCGAGCTCCTGGCGGAGCGATCCTATTGGCGGGCTGCGCTCAATGCCTACAAGGCGTCGCTGGCGCGCCGCGAGAGCTCGGTGGTGCGGGCGGCCTACACGGCGCTCCGGGCCCAGAAGGGATTTCGCATCATCGACTATTCGGTGGATTCGGACGCCGCCAATCCGCGCCTGTGCATCCAGTTCTCCGAGCTCCTCGCACGCGGAAAGATCGACTTTTCCAAGTTCATCACCGTGGATGGGCGCGACCCGGTGTCGGTGCGGGCCGAGGCCCGCCAGCTCTGCGTTCTCGGGCTGAAGCATGGCCAGCGCTACGAGGTGCTGGTGCGCAGCGGCCTGCCCTCGGCTGTGGACGAGGCGCTCCTGAAGACGGCCCGCCTTGCCGTCTATGTGCGCGACCGCAAGCCTTCGGTCCGCTTCACAGGGCGCGGCTATGTGCTGCCCAACAAGGGCCAGCAGGGCATCCCCATCGTCAGCGTCAACACCGAGAAGGTGGCGATCGAGATCCTGCGCATCGGCGACCGGGCGCTGGCGCGCACCCTGGTCGAGGAGGAGTTCGGCCGCAGCTTCGCCGCCTGGGACCTCGCCCGGCTCAAGGAGAAGACGGGCGTTCCGGTCTGGAAGGGCGAGATGGCGGTGCGCTCCGAGCTCAACAAGGACATCACGACCGCCTTTGCCGTGAGCGAGGCGATCCCGAGCCTCGCCCCCGGCGTCTATGTGATGATCGCCGAGCCGGCCGATGGCAGGAAGGCGCGCAACTGGGACGCCAAGGCCACCCAATGGTTCATCGTCTCCGATCTCGGCCTCACCGCCTTCTCCGGCAGGGACGGCGTCCACGCCTTCGTGCGCTCGCTTGCAAGCGCCGAGCCGGTCGCGGGGGTCGAGGTGCGGCTCGTGGCCCGCAACAACGACATTCTCGGGCGCGCCAAGACGGATGAGCGCGGCCATGTCCACTTTCCGGCAGGTCTTGGCCGGGGCAAGGGCGCCCTGGCGCCGGCCGTTCTGGTGGCCGAGCACCAGCGGGGCGACTATGCCTTCCTCGATCTTACCACCTCCGCCTTCGATCTGACGGATCGGGGCGTCGAGGGCCGCGCGGCGCCGGGCCCGCTCGAGGCCTATGTGTTCACCGAGCGGGGCGTCTACCGGCCGGGCGCGGAGGTTCACGTGACGGCCCTCGTGCGCGAGCGCAAGGCCATGGCGGCGGCGGGCGTGCCGCTCACCCTCGTCGTCACCCGCCCCGACGGGGTGGAGCACAGGCGCATCACCCTGGCCGACGAGGGCTTCGGCGGGCGCGCCACCACCATGGCGCTCGCACGCTCGGCCATGACCGGGACATGGCGGATCGCCGCCTTTGCCGACCCCAAGGGCGATCCCATCGGCGAGACCTCCTTCCTGGTCGAGGACTTCGTGCCCGAGCGCATGGCGCTCGAGATCGAGGCGAAGGGCGCGGCGCTTGCACCGGGCAGGGCAGCGCGCGTGCATGTGAAGGGGCGCTATCTCTATGGCCCGCCGGCGGCCGGTCTGGCGCTGGAGGGCGAGATCCGCATTGCGGCCCGCTCCGGCGGCCTCGAAGGCTATCCCGGCTATCGCTTCGGCCTGTCGGGCGAGGCGGTGCAACCGGTGCGCGAGAGCCTCGCCGACCTGCCGCGCACCGACGAGAAGGGCGAGGCGGATGTCCCGGTCACCCTTCCCGCCCTGCCGCGCACCTCGCGCCTGCTCGAGGCGCGCCTCACCCTGCGGCTGCGCGAGCCGAGCGGGCGGGTGATCGCGCGCGGCATCACGCTTCCCATCGCACCGCGCGCGCCCATGATCGGCATCAAGCCGCTTTTCGAGGGCGGCACGCTCAAGAGCGGCGCGCGGGCCGGCTTCGACGTGGTCATGGTGGACCCGAGCGGGCGCCGGATGGCGCGCAAGGGCGCCAGATGGACGCTCTACCGGATCACGCGCGTTTACCAGTGGTACAATCGCGGCGGCTCCTGGGAGTATGAGGCGGTCTCCTACACCAACAAGATCGCCGACGGGACCATCGACCTTGCGGCGGACGGCCCGGCCCGCCTTGCGGTGCCTGTGAAATGGGGCCGGTACCGCCTCGAGGTCGCGGCGGACGCGCGCAAGGGCCCCGTGGCGAGCCTCGCCTTCGATGCCGGCTGGTGGGGCGGCGAGGCGGCCGATGCGCCCGAGTTCCTGGAGACCGCCCTCGACAAGGCCAGCTACAGGGCGGGCGAGACCGCAAGGCTCAGCATCGAGACCGAGAGCGGCGGCAAGGCGCTCGTCGCCATCCTTGGCGACGGGCTGCACGACATGCGGCTCGTGGACGTGCCCGCCGGCGGCGGCACGGTGGATATTCCCGTCTCCGCCGACTGGATGCCGGGCGCCTATGTGGTGGCCATGCTCTACCGGCCCATGGACATTGCGAACAAGCGCATGCCGCGCCGGTCCATCGGGGTCAAATGGCTGAAGATGGACATGGCGCCCCGCACGCTTCAGGTCCGCCTCGACCTGCCGGAGCGGGT
>JALUTE010000192.1 GCA_027058255.1 Methyloligella sp.
GTCACGACAAACGCCCGCCCCGCGCGCCGTGTCATGCAGGCCGCGTGGCGGTGGGGCCGGCGCGGCCTGCATGACACGGCGCGCGGGGCGCGGGCGTCCCGATCCGGCGCCTGCCCCGAGCCGCGTCCCGGGGGCGACAAGGTGATTGATGAACCAAGGAAGCCTGGGCTATCACTGGCGCGCTTCGCCATTCCCAACGCCGCACCATGAGAGCGCGGTGGACGTGCCTGCCCATCCGGGCGGGGCAGTGGGCCATCAGCAGAAGGGAGCCTCGCCTTCCGTCATGATCACCATCTCTCTGACAGACCCGCAAATCTGGGCAAGCTTCCTCACCCTCACCCTGCTCGAGGTCGTCCTCGGCGTCGACAACATCATTTTCATCGCGGTTCTGGTCTCGCGCTTGGAGGGGGCCAAGCGCGTCCTCGCGCGCCAGATCGGCCTCGCATTGGCGCTGGTGTTTCGCGTTGTCCTGCTGCTCATGCTCTTCTGGCTCACTCGCCTGACGCGCCCCGTGTTCGAGGTCTTCGGTCAGGGAGTCTCCTGGCGCGACATCATCCTGCTCGCCGGCGGCCTCTTTCTGCTCATCAAGGCGACCCATGAGATCCACAAGAGCATCGAGGAGGCCGGCGAGACGGGCCCTGCCCCGGTTTCGGCCGGCTTCCTGGCCGTGGTGTCCCAGATCGCTCTCATCGACGTCATCTTCTCCGTCGATTCCATCGTGACCGCCATCGGCATCGCCGAGCATATCGAGGTCATGGTCGCCGCGGTGGTGGTGGCCATCCTGGTCATGTATGTGGCCTCCGGCGCCATCGCCGGCTTCATCGAGCGTCATCCCACCACCAAGATGCTCGCGCTGAGCTTCCTCATCCTGATCGGCGTGGCACTGGTCGCAGACGGCATGGGCTTCCACATCCCGCGTGGCTACATCTACTTCTCCATGGCCTTCGCGGCCGTGGTGGAGGTGTTCAACGTTCTGGTGCGCCAGCGCCGCCAGCGGGCCCGTGCCGCCGCGCGCGGCAACCCGGCGCACGAGCGGGACGACGCCTGACGGCCATCCCGCTCGAGCGCATGCCGCGGGGGATATCCCGGCCCCGGGCTACACCTTGCCGCACAGCGCCGCGGCGATGCGCTGCACGGCATGCGCCCAGTTCGCCTGGTCTGCCTCGCGGCGGGCGAGGCCGAAACGTCTCAAGGCATCGGCGGGCGAGCCACCTTCGCGAAAGATGCGGGCGCAGGAGTGGCGCGCATAGCCCATGGCCTGGCCCCACTGCACGGGATTGACATGCCGCGGCCTCATGGCAAAGCCTCCTCTGTTGCGATCACAGTGTTGTTTCTTCCTGGGTCCGCCCAACGCAGAACGCGGGGTGGGCTTCTCTTGCGCAGAAGCTGCAAGGGGTGGCAGGCCCGCCCAGCCGGGTATGGCGCCACGACGCGGAACCGGTCAGAGTGAAGCCTTGGGGGGTGTGGGGCTGGACGGGCCTGCCAAACGGGGCCGGAACACGCGGTCCCGGTCGATGTGAATGCCACCCCGGCGCGCCCTTTCGGCGACAACCGAGCGAGCGGCGAATTGGGTGCGGAGGCCCCGGCGCCGGGGGATGAGCCATGAGGGGGCTGGCGTCGGGACCTCCGGGACCGGCCCTGGCCGGACCGGCATGGAGCACGCGCCGCCAGGGGCTGGCAGACGCCGCGCGATACGCTGGAACCTGCGGTGCCTGGCCAACGCCCTGGCGGCGGTGAGGGCGCGGCCAAGCCATGCCCTCACCGAGCGTTCACCTGGGGCGGCCGGGGGGACGGGCCGCGAGGCTCCGCCTGGAAGAGAACGCAAGGACGCGGAACGCCAGGCGGACAGGGAACCGGGATACGCCGAACGACGCGCGGAAACACACCCATGAGCGGACGCGGAACCATCAGACGCGGGAGAGCCCATCGCATGGGACGCAGAACGAAAAGGAGAGAAGAGGGAGATAAACCCGGCAGCGGAGCGACCCCGTGCAGGAGAGGCGGGACGCGATAGCCGGGCGGCCAATGCGGATCGTGCGCTCGTCGCGCGGCGATCCCTGGCGCCACCCCTTTCCGTGTCACCTGCCCGTGTCATCGCTGGCTCCCTGCCGATTGCGGTTCATCGTCTCGAGGGTCGCGCGAACGCGGTGACTGTCGCGACGGGGAGGATTAAGTCGCGGCATTTGGGCTACAATGTGAATGGAATCTGACGAATGGAAGGTATTTTCGCTTGACTGAGCGTAATGGTGACGGGGGTTCGGCGCCCCGTTGCGCGGCGGCCAAGCCGTCCATTCCCTGCCTGTCGGGGCGCCGGGGCGCCCGGGCATCAGCGTCGCCGCGGCCAGACGATTCCCAGAATGGCAATGGCGGCGAAGCCCAGGGAAAGCACCGCATTCCAGCCAGCGAAGGAGAGGCCGAACAGGCGGAACGGCGCCTCGTCGCAGCGGATCACCCGCGTCTCCGCCAGGCTGTCAAGCAAGGCCCCCGCCCGACGCTCGAGCCCGCCGCCGCCGGAGCAATCCGTGGGGCCCGGCCAGAAATGCCACTCCACGCCCGCATGGTAGATGCCGAGCCCCGCATTCACCAGATAGGCGACGGCGATGAGGGCCAGAATGAGCCGCGCCATGCCCTCGGCCAGGCCCGCCGGCGCGGCCCGGAGTGCCAGGAGCGCGGCGGCACTCGCCGGAATGGCGAAATAATAGGCGATGCGCTCCTTGAGGCAGAGCGGGCAGGGCGCGTATCCGCCGATGTGCTCGAAAGCGAGCGCCGTGGCGATGGCGGCCAGGCTGAGAAGGAGGAGCCCGGTCGCGGCGTACCAGACCGGCGATCTGTAGGGGGCGGTCTCGACAAAGGCCATGGAACGGTCACTCCCGATAGCGGGCCGGCAACGGCCCGAACGATCTCATCCAACATAGCGCAACAGCACGAAGCCGCCGATGAGCAAGATCACGAACACCGTGGTGACGAGGCCGAGGCGGCGCTCGATGAAATCGCGAATGGGCGGGCCGAACCAGTAGAGGAGCCCCGCCACAAGAACGAAGCGCAGCCCCCGCGCCAGAAGGCTCGCAACCAAGAACACCACGAAGTCGAGCTTCGTGGCGCCGCTGGCAATGGTGATCACCTTGTAGGGAAAGGGCGTGAGCCCGGCCCCGAAAACGATCCAGGCGCCATAGGTGTTGTATTGGCTGGCGAATGCCTCGAACTTGTCGGCATAGCCATAGAAATCCAGAAGCGCCTTGCCGACGGTCTCGAACAGGAAGAAGCCGATGGCATAGCCGGCAATGCCGCCGAGCACCGAGGCCAATGTGGCGATGGCCGCCAGCGCCCACGCCTTGGCGCGCTCGGCCAGGACCATGGGGATCAACATCACGTCGGGCGGAATGGGAAAGACCGAGCTTTCCGCGAAGGCCACCGCGAAAAGCACCCATGGCGCGCGCGGATGGGCGGAAAGCACCATGGTGCGGTCATAAAGGCGTCTGAGCATGGGCTCCCTGCATAATGCCGCCGGCGGCCCTTGTCCATGGGGCAGGGTGGCGCCCGGCTTGCCCGCACGGTGCGCCATCCGGCGCCGCCTGCGAGGTTGACCCGACGCCCCCGAAGGATATGATCCGCCCGAATCACGGCCCCTGTGGCGGAATTGGTAGACGCGACGGACTCAAAATCCGTTGCCCGTTGAGGGCGTGCCCGTTCGAGTCGGGCCAGGGGCACCACCGGCCTCGCCGGCCTCCGCTCGGGGGAGCGGCACGAAAAACGGGGGAGCCATGCAAGCGGGCTTTCGATCGCCGCGGCGGGTCGCTGTCGCGCTCGGCCGGCCGCTCGCGCTGGCCCTGCCGCTCGTCCTGCTGCTCTCTCTTCTTGCTGCCCCCCCGGCCGCGATGGCGGGTCCCGCCCTCCTGTTTGAGCCCAAAGGCGGCCTCGTCCTCTATGCCGAGGATGCCGACATGCGCTGGCACCCGGCCTCGCTCACCAAGCTCATGACGGCCTATCTCACCTTCAAGGCGATCAAGGCCGGCAGGCTTTCCATGGACAGCAAGATCACCTGCTCGGCCAATGCCAATCGCGAGCCGCCGAGCAAGCTGGGCCTGCCTGTGGGCGCGCAAATCTCCGTTCGCCTCGCCCTCAAGGTGCTCATCGTCAAGTCCGCCAACGACGTCGCGGTCATGCTCGCCGAGGCGGTGGCGGGCAGCGAGCGGGCCTTCGTGCGCCTGATGAACCGCACCGCCAAACGGCTCGGCATGCTGCGCACGCGCTTCATCAATCCCAACGGCCTGCCCGACGCCCGGCAGATCACCACGGCGCGCGACATGGCCCGGCTCGCGCGCGCGATCATCCTCGAGTTTCCCGAGTATGCCGACCTGTTCGCCCTGCCGTCCGTGCGGGTGGGCCGGCGCGTGCTGCGCTCCCACAACAGCCTGTTGCGCACCTTCGAGGGCGCCGACGGCATGAAGACCGGCTTCATCTGTGCTTCGGGCTACAATGTGGTCGCCAGCGCCACGCGCGACGGCCGCCGACTGGTCGCGGTCGTGCTCGGCGAGACCACGGCAGGCGCCCGCGTCGCCCGCGCCGCCGAGCTTCTCGAGCACGGGTTCCGCACCTATGGCTGGAAGGCTGTGTTCGAGAGCGCCAGTATCGAGACCCTGCCGCTCTTCCCCGCGCGTCTCGAAGGCCCGGTCAATCTGCGCCAGCGCGCCTGCCGGCACCGCTATCGCCGGGCCCGGTCCGCGCGTCGCAGCCGGGCACGGGCACGGGCCGCCCGCCTGCGCCGGGCCCGCGCCGCCGCCCGAGCCAGGGCGAGAAACGGTGCCGGCGCGCCGGCGAGAGCCAAGGCTGCGCCGCGCAAGCGGTGACACGCAAGCGGTGACGCACCCGGAGATGGCGCCGCCGCCTACCCGTCGGCACATAGCGCATGGAAGCGTGAGGCCGCCGCCATATCCGCATATCGGGCGGCGCGGCGGGCACGCGCCTCTTCCTCCTCGCCCCAGCGCGCCCATTGCCAGTCCTCCTCCACATGGGCGGCCGCCCACGCCGCATCGAGATCGAGCGCGCCGTGCATATGCGCGAGCGCCAGCAGCAGGGAGCCCAGAAGCGCCGTCATGGTGTGACATGCGGTGAGCACGAAGGCATC
>JALUTE010000193.1:0-300 GCA_027058255.1 Methyloligella sp.
CGCTCACCCGCTCCCCTCCCCCTCCCGGGCCTTGCGCGCCGCACGCAGACGGGCGAAATCCTCGTCCGCATGGAACGAGGAGCGGGTGAGCGGGCTCGCCGAGACAAGGAGAAAGCCCTTCGCGCGCGCGATCTTTGCCATGCTCTCGAACTCCTCCGGCGGCACGAAGCGGGCGACGGGCGCATGCTTGCGGGTGGGTTGCAGATACTGCCCGATGGTGAGGAAATCGACACCGGCGCTCACCATGTCGTCCATCACCTGCATGACCTCCTCGCGCCGCTCTCCAAGCCTCATCATCAG
>JALUTE010000193.1:310-14324 GCA_027058255.1 Methyloligella sp.
CTCGAGACGGTCGTCGCGCCGGGCCGGATCGCGAGATAGAGCGAGGGCACGGTCTCGAGATTGTGGTTGAAGACGTCCGGCCCCGCCGCGACGACCGTCTCGAGCGCGCCCGCCTTGCGCAGGAAATCGGGGGTCAGCACCTCGATGGTGGTCTCGGGCGACGCCGCGCGGATGGCCCGGATGGTGGCGGCGAAATGGGCCGCACCGCCATCGGCGAGATCGTCCCGGTCCACCGAGGTCACCACCACATGGGCAAGGCCGAGGGCTGCGACGGCCTCGCCAACCCGCTCCGGCTCGCCCGCGTCGAGCGGCAGGGGCCGGCCGGTGCGCACATTGCAGAAGGCGCAGGCGCGGGTGCAAATCTCCCCCATGATCATGAATGTGGCGTGCCGGCGCTCCCAGCAGCCGCCAATATTCGGGCAGGCCGCCTCCTCGCAGACCGTATGCAGGCCCTTTTCGCGCACAAGGCGCTTCGTGCGCGCATAGCCCGCCGACCCTGGCGCCTTGACACGGATCCAGGCGGGCTTCCTCACAAGCGGCGTGTCCGGGCGGGCTGCCTTCTCCGGGTGGCGCGGGCGACCGCCAGCCTGCGCCCCGCGCCCTTTCAGCTTGCGCGTGTCGATGATGGTGACCATGGCTCCAACCCCTAACCCGTTCCCGGGTCGAGATCAAATCGCGATCACATATGGATCGCCCGGTCGTATGCGTCCAGCACCGCCTCGTGCATCATCTCCGAGAGGGTCGGATGGGGGAAGATGGTGTGCATGAGCTCGGTCTCGGTGGTCTCGAGCCCCATGGCGATGGCATAGCCCTGGATGAGCTCCGTCACCTCGGCGCCGATCATGTGGGCGCCCAGCAGCTCGCCCGTCTTCTCGTCGAAAATGGTCTTCACCAGCCCCTCATCTTCGCCGAGAGCGATCGCCTTGCCATTGGCCCGGAAGGGAAAGCGCCCGATCCGCACCGCGCGGCCCGCCTCGCGCGCCGCCTGTTCCGTGAGGCCGATGGAGGCGACCTGCGGCTGGGCATAGGTGCAGGCGGGCACGCGGTTCTTGTCGAGCGGGTGCAGCCCGGCAAGGCCGGCGATGCGCTCGACGCACACGATCCCCTCATGGCTTGCCTTGTGCGCCAGCCAGGGCGGCCCGGCGACATCGCCGATGGCATAGACGCCCGCAGCGCCGGTGCGGCACCACTCGTCGACCACGATATGGCCCTTCTCCACCCGCACGCCGGCCTCCTCGAGGCCCAGATCCTCGACGTTTCCGGTGATGCCGATGGCAAGAATGACGCGATCCACCGTGAGCGTCTCGGTCCGCCCCTCCGCCATCTCAAGCGTGGCCTGGACCCCGTCACCTGCGGGCTTCAGCGTCTTCACCGTCGTGCCGGCATGGATGGTCATGCCGTCGGCCTCGAAGGCCTTGCGGGCGAGCTTGGAGATCTCCTCATCCTCCACCGGCAGCACCCGCTCCAGCACCTCCACCACCGTGACCGGAACCCCGAGCGCGCGATAGAAGCTGGCGAACTCGATGCCGATGGCGCCGGAGCCGATCACCAGGAGCGATTTGGGCAGGCTCTCGGGCACCATCGCCTCCTTGTAGGTCCAGACCCGCTCCCCATCGGGCTCGAGGCCGGGCAGCGTGCGCGCCCGGGCGCCCGTGGCGATGATGACGTGCTTGGCGGCGATGGTCTCGTCGCCACCGTCCCGCAGCGTGACCGAGACCCGACCCTGCCCGGCCAGCCGGCCCGTGCCCTCGATCACCGTCACCTTGTTCTTCTTCAAGAGGTAGGCGACGCCCCTGGAGAGGCGGTCCGCCACCTTGCGGGAGCGCTCGACGATGGCGTCGAGCTTCACGGTGAGCCCCGCGACCTCGAGGCCGAACGCTTGCGCCTGGCCGATGAGCCGCGCCACCTCCGCCGTGCGCAGGAGCGCCTTGGTCGGAATGCAGCCCCAATTGAGGCAGATGCCCCCCAGATGCTCGCGCTCGACCACGGCCGTGGCAAGGCCGAGCTGCGCCGCACGGATCGCCGCCACATAGCCCCCCGGGCCGCCGCCAATCACCACGACGTCAAAGGCTGTCTCGCTCACCGGTCACCCCCGTTCAGTCTTGAAGGCATGCCCTGCCACCAGCCGCGGCCCTGTTCCGCGCGGGGCATAGCATCGCCGCCCCGAACAGGCAAACCGCCGCGCAGCCCCAAGTGGGCCATGCACGGCGGCTCGTGGACAAGATGGAATGGCCCCGTTCGAGGCCGCTTGCGCGGGCAGGCCGCCTATTGGCGGCGATAGCAGCCCCGCGCGAGATAGGTGTCGAGCACACGCCGATACTCGGCGCTGTTGCCCCGCCCCTGACCATAGATTCGGTTCATCTTCTTGGACAGCGCCTTGCAGCTCGCGCCGCTGCCCCCGGTCAGGTACGAGCCACCCGTGCCCGGTCCGCTGGCACAGGCCGCCAGTCCGAGCACCACGAGCCCCATCAGGGGCACCAGAACGATTCCGGTCCGTCGTGACACGTCTCGATCTCCCATGAATGTCCCGGGCCGCGCCGGGCGCGACCGCGCTCAGTCCCCTCGACATGACATACTGGGAATATCCAACACGATTTGCAGGGTCGTTTCAAACCGCGCTTGGGCTTTTCGCGATCTCTCTGGCGACCTGTTGCAAGCGGGCATCACCCTCCCGCGGGGGGAAGGTATGGCGGAGGAGCGGAGCCCCGGCCCGGTGACCGCTCCGCGCCTCAGGCGAGCATGCGCACGGGATCCTCGATCAGCCTGCGGAAGGCGCCGAGGAGCCTGGCGCCGAGCGCCCCATCGACCACGCGGTGGTCGCAGGAGAGGGTGCACGACATGACCGTTGCGACCGACACATGCCCGTCCTCGCCCACGACCGGCCGCCGCTCCCCCTGCCCCACGGCCAGAATGGTCGCATGGGGCGGGTTGATGACGGCGGAAAAGCTCTTGATGCCGAACATGCCGAGATTGGAGATCGACGTCGTTCCGCCCTGATATTCGTGCGGCGCAAGGCGGCGCTTGCGCGCGCGGGCGGCGAGATTCTTCATCTCGATGGAGATGTCCGAGAGCGTCTTCTTGTCGGCATCCCGGACCACCGGCGTAAAGAGCCCGCCCTCGACCGCGACCGCCACGCCCACATCCGCCCGGTGATGCATCAGGCGGCCGGCCTCGGTCCAGGTTGCGTTCGCCTCCGGCACCTGCTTGAGCGCGAGCCCCATGGCCTTGATGATGAAGTCGTTGACCGAGATCCTGTAGGGCGGGTCCGCCTCGGCGCCGGCCTCGTTCAGCCGCTTGCGCGCCTCGAGCAGCGCATCCAGTCGGCAATCGATCGAGAGGTAGAAATGCGGGATGGTGAGCTTGGCCTCCACCAGCCGGCGCGCAATGGTCTTGCGCATATTGTCGTGGGGGACAATGTCATAGCTGCCCTCCTCGAAGAGGGCCCGAATGATGTCATCGGACATGCCGGCTGGAAGCCCCGCGGCAGGGGTTTCCGCTCCCGCAGGCGCAATGCCTGTGCGCGCGGCCTTTTCCACGTCCCGCTTGACGATGCGCCCATGCGGCCCGGTGCCCGTCAGCGCCGCAAGGGCGATGCCCCGCTCCTTCGCAAGGCGCCGTGCGAGCGGGCTCGCCTTGATGCGCCCTCCGGCTTCGCCATCGCCTGCCCCCGTTCCAGCGCCCACGCCTGCTCCGCCGCCGGCCCCGGTGGGTGCCGGCTTTGCGCGGGTCGGCTGGTCCTCGGGACCGGCCGTCTTGGCTGCGCTCTCCTGCATGCTTGCTCCCCCATCTTGGCGTTCGCCGGCGCCGGGACTGAAATCGTCCAGAACCTCGGGACCCTCCCCTTCCTCCAGAAGAAGGGCGATCGGTCTGTTGACGGGAACAGCCGTTGCTCCCTCCGCCACGAGCAGCTTGCCGACGCGCCCCTCGTCCACCGCCTCGACCTCCATGGTGGCCTTGTCGGTCTCAATCTCGGCGATCACGTCGCCGGGTTCGACCGTGTCGCCTTCCTTGACGTGCCATTTGGCAAGCGTGCCCTCCTCCATGGTCGGCGAGAGGGCGGGCATGAGAACGGGTATGGGCATGGGCGTCTCGGCTCATTGCTCGGTTGTGCCGGTGCGCGGCCCGCCCGCATGGCAGGCGCGGCCGCCATACAGCTCGGCGCCGTCTTTCATCGCTGCCCCGCGCCGGGCGCTCGGCACGGATTCGAACCACCTCATTCCTGATAGCACACGGCCTTGACCGCCCGCACCACGTCGTCCTCGCTGGGCAAAGCCAGCTTCTCCAGATTGGCCGCATAGGGCATGGGCACGTCCGCGCCGGTGACCTTGGTGGGCGGCGCGTCCAGCCAGTCGAAGGCCTCCGCCGTCACCCGCTGGCAAACCTCGGTGCCGACCGAGCAGACCGGCCAGGCCTCCTCCACCGTCACCAGGCGGTTGGTCTTCTTGACGCTCTCGATCACCGTGGCCACATCGAGCGGGCGCAGGGTGCGCAGGTCGACGACCTCCGCCGAGATCCCCTCGCCTTCCAATGTTTCCGCAGCGCGCAGCGCATAGTCCATGGCGCGCGAGAAGGCGACGATGGTCACGTCCGAGCCGGCGCGCACCACCTTGGCCTTGCCGATGGGCACAAGCCAGTCTTCCACATCCGGCACCTGGAAGCTCTTGCCATAGAGGATTTCGTTCTCGAGGAAGACGACGGGGCTGTTGTCGCGGATGGCCGCCTTCAAGAGGCCCTTGGCGTCGGCCGCCGAGTAGGGCGCGATCACCTTCAGCCCCGGCACATGCGCATACCAGGCCGAATAGCACTGGCTGTGCTGTGCCGCCACCCGCGACGCCGCGCCATTGGGGCCGCGAAAGACGATCGGGCAATGCATCTGGCCGCCGGACATGTAGAGCGTCTTGGCGGCCGAGTTGACGATATGGTCGATGGCCTGCATGGCGAAGTTCCAGGTCATGAACTCGACAATGGGCCTGAGCCCGGCCATGGCGGCTCCGACGCCGACGCCCGTGAAGCCATATTCCGTGATGGGCGTGTCGATCACCCGTTTCGAGCCGAACGCGTCGAGCAGGCCCTGGCTCACCTTGTAGGCGCCCTGATACTCGGCCACCTCCTCGCCCATCAGGAACACCCGCTCGTCGCGGCGCATCTCCTCGGCCATGGCATCGCGCAGCGCCTCGCGCACCGTCATGTCCACCATGGCCGCACCCTCGGGCACCTCCGGCTCCGACACCCGCGCCTCCCTGGCCGGAACGGTGGCGGGCGCCCGAGGCGCCCCCTCCGGCGCCGGGCTCTGCGTGGACGCGGAAACCGTGGCCCCGACAGACGAAACCGCCGGGGCGGCGGCGCCCGCGGCGGCTTCGGCACTCGCATCATCCTCACCATCGGCGAGAATGACGGCGATGGGCGTGTTCACCTTCACCCCGTCGGTGCCCTCGGCCACCAGGATCTTGGCAAGGCGCCCCTCGTCCACCGCCTCGACCTCCATGGTGGCCTTGTCGGTCTCGATCTCGGCGATCACGTCGCCGGGGGCGACCTCGTCTCCCTCCTTCACCAGCCATTTGGCAAGCCGGCCCTCCTCCATGGTCGGCGAGAGCGCAGGCATCAGCACCTGGGTCGGCATTGGCGTTCATTCCCCTGTCGCATAGGTCCCGCACGCGGCGCGCCGCATCGGGCGGCCGCGTTCAAGCGTCGGCATAGACATCTGTTGTGAGCTCGCTCGGATCGGGCTCCGGCGCCGCCTGGGCAAACTCCGCCGCCTCGCCGACGATGCCCCGGATCTCCGTGTCGATGGCCTTGAGATCGGCCTCCGTCGCATGCCCGGCCTCGATCAGGCGCCGGCGCACCAGCTCGATGGGATCGTGCTCCTGGCGCACCTTCTGCACCTCCTCGCGCGAGCGGTACTTGGCGGGGTCCGACATGGAATGGCCGCGATAGCGATAGGTGAGCATCTCCAGGATGATTGGCCCATTTCCCTCCCGCGCCCACGCGACCGCCTTCTCGCCCGCGGCCCGGACGGCCCGCACGTCCATGCCGTCCACCTGCTCGCCCGGAATGTCGAAGGAGCGCCCCCGCTGGGACAGATCGGTGGTGGACGAGGCCCGGTCGATCCGCGTCCCCATGCCATACTTGTTGTTCTCGATCACATAGACCACGGGCAGGCGCCAGAGCTTGGCCATGTTGAAGCTCTCATAGACCTGGCCCTGATTGGCGGCCCCGTCCCCGAAATAGGTGAGGCACACCCTGCCATTGCCCCGATAGGTGTTGGCGAAGGCGAGCCCCGTGCCGAGCGGCACCTGGCCGCCGACGATGCCATGCCCGCCATAGAAATTTTTCTCCACGGAGAACATGTGCATGGACCCGCCCTTGCCCTTGGAGTAGCCGGCGCGCCGGCCCGTCAGCTCCGCCATGACGCCCTTGGGGTCCATGCCGCAGGCGAGCATGTGGCCGTGATCGCGATAGGCGGTGATGACCTGGTCGCCCTCCTCGATGGTCATCTGCATGCCGACGACCACCGCCTCCTGGCCGATATAGAGATGGCAGAAGCCACCGATATAGCCCATGCCATAGAGCTGTCCGGCCTTCTCCTCGAACCGGCGGATGAGGAGCATCTCCCGATAGGCCTTCAGCTCCTCCTCGGGCGTGAAGGGCCGCACGCCTGCCTCCCGGCCGTTGGCCTTGCTCCGGCCGGACGCCCGCCCGCCGCCGCTCCCTTTCGCCTCTTTCTTTTTCGCCATGAGTCTACGCCCCATATGCCCAAGCGCATGCCGGCTCTCGCCCCGAGGGGCCTCGATGCGGAAATTACACGATATGCCCTGGTCTGGCCACCTCGCCCCGCGTGCCGGGAGGCCGTTCCCTCGTATTGCGCAACATTATTGCGCACGGCCGGGCGCGCCGGTTCGTTCCTTGCCGAACGTCCCACACACGCCGTCGCCAGCGCCGCGTGAACGGGGCGGTGGGCCCGCAGCGCAGGCGGCCATCAGGGCGCGATGAGGACGTCGTCGGGGGCGATCAGATTGAGAAGGTCGCGGGCGCGCTCGTCCAGCATGTCGCGGTCGAGCGTGCTCTCGCGCAACAGCGCGATGTCGCGCTCCAGGGCAGAGCGAATGGCCTCGAGACGCGACATCTCTCCGGTCAGAGCTGCCGCCCGACGCTCGAGATGCGAACGCGCCTCGAGGCCATGTCTGCCCTCGATTGCATGATAGACGAAATAGGCTGTCAGTGCGCAGCAGGTAAGCAAAACCAGAATCTGCCGGAACCGACCCTTCCGTCCATCATTCAGGGGCATGACACCCATGACGCACGACCTGGTTGCATGGTTTCGCGTCGCGCTTGCGACGCCCCCCATGTAACAGGACCGTGGTTAAGGAGCCGTAAAGCGGTCGGTCTTTTCGGGCCAGGCGAGACGGGTCAGCCCATGTCCACCGGATTGGCAAGCACGCCCACGCCTTCGAGCTCGATCTCGACCGCGTCGCCCGGCCGGATCGCGCGGGTGGTTCCCGGCGTGCCCGTGAAGACGACGTCGCCAGGCTCGAGCGTGAGATAGCGGGTGGCGAAGACGAGGATGTCCGCCACCGAGTGGATGAGCATGGAGGTGCGCTCGTCCTGCACCGTCTCGCCATTGACCCGCGTTTGCAATCTGAGGTCGCCAAGGTCGAGCCCGGTTGCGATCGCCGGGCCGAGGGGCGCGAAGCCGTCGCAGGATTTGGCCCGCAGCCATTGCAGGTCGCTGGCCTGCCAGCGGCGCTCGGAGATGTCGTTGCCGCAGGTCACGCCGAGAATATGGGCGTCCACCTCCTCGTGGGAGAGATGGCGGGCCCGCTTGCCGATCACCACCACCATCTCGCCCTCGGCGTGGAGATCCTCCGCGTCCGGCGGATAGGGGATGGGATCGCCCGGTCCGATCACCGTGTTCGGAAACTTGGCGAACAGGCCGGGATCGGAGGGGGGCGTGCGCTCGCCGACATGGCTCTTGTAGTTGAGGCCGACCGCGATGATCTTGCTTGGCATCACCGGCGCAAGCAGGCGCACCGCGCTGCGCTCGACCGTCTCTCCCGTGCGCGCAGTGCCCGCAAACGGATCGCCCGCGAGCGTGTGGATGCGCTCACCCTCCATGCAGCCATAGTGGATCGCGCCATCGCGCTCGAAACGGCAGATGAGCTCCCGCGCCTCGGCTCCCATGCCTCACAAGCCCCCTGTCTTGCCCCCGCTCCCGGGGCGCAGCATTACCAGCACACCGACGCCTCGGCGCGGCAGGTGTACTCATCGAAAACGCCGAAATCCAGAAAGAGCTTGCAGGTCACCTTCTTCGGGCCTGTCCGATAGCGTCGAATGCCCCGCTCGCCCGTCCAGCGCGCGATATATTTGTCGAGCAGACGGCGCGCATCCCGGGCCGGCCCCGTCTTGCCATAGTCGTTGACGGAAAAGGCCAGCCGCGTGCAGCGTCGTGGGCGGGCAGAGGGCCGCGGCGCACCTGCCGGCGCTGCCGCCGTGTCGCGCCCGGCCGGAGCGGCGCTGCTCGCCGCTCGCGCACCGCCGCCACCGCTGGCGGTCGCAGGCGCGGCCTCGCTCTTCTCGTGGCTCGCCACGGCCGAGCCGGCCGGCGCAACAGAGAGGATGGCAAGAAGACCCAGAACCATGCCCCCGCGCGGCACCGCGCCGCAGGCAATCGAACGACAGACCATGACACATTCCCCCAATCCGAACGCTACTCCCCGAACGCCCTCCAAGGGATCGCAGGCCATGCTAATCGCTCACGGCCGGTCTTGACCAGCGCTTTGTCGCTCTGCCGTGGATCCCCCGGTGCGGCGGGGGCGCCGTTCGCGGCCCTGGGGCGGCCGGCTCAATTGGGATAGGGCGCGCTGCTCGTCACCGGACCGCCAGCCGTGTCGGAATCGAAGAAGAAGCCCGAATCGAACGGGTCCGATTGCCGGAACAGCTCCGGGTCCTGATAGACCGACTCATCGCGCGGATCGGTGATGGCGTCCTGGTAGGAATAGGAATAGCCGCCGATGCGCCCGCGCATCCGCGAGCCGCCGCGATAATAGCCGGACTTGGGATGCTGGCTGAGCTGTGGCGCCTGCCCCTCGGCGCCATTGGCGGCCTCGGCCCGCTCCACGGCCAGAGCCGGCGCCATCACAATCATGGTCACGGTCACGAGAAACGCGAGCATACGTGTCATCACGAGAGATCCTCATCCGCTGTGGGCCACGGGTTTCGTGGCGGTTGGCGGGGAGTATAGAGCAAAACCGTGAACGAGACTCTCAATTTGGCGCCGAAGGGCCGCGCGCCACGTCGAATCCGCGCCGAGCGATGTGACAATGCCACAGCTCGCCCGCTCCGCGCGGCTCAGGGGCCGGGGGGGTGGAGCCGGATCTCCTTGTCCTTCGGCCAGGTGAGGCGGTAGCCGATCCGCACCTCCTGCTTGGCGCCCGGCTCGAGGGTGAGCGCCCAGCCGAGCACCCCTCGCTTGCCGTCCACATCGCGCTTCGAGGGTGCGGGGGTGAGCTCCAGGGTTGCGACCTCGATCTCCTGCTCTTCCGAGACCGGAATGCGGTCGCGCAGCTCAAGCAGGATCGCACGCGCATGGCGGTTGACGATGGTGATGCGGAAGCGCCGCTCATCCGTCCTCGAAGAGGTGAGGATGCCGGACTTGCCGCGCTCGCGTTTCACGGTCGTGAACTTGACCCGCACCCTGTCGTCAATACCGAAGCCGAGGTCGTGTTCCTCGCCGGCGGCCAGCACCGGAAGGCGGCCGCGCCCGACGAACACCCCATCGCGAAACAGCGCCACACGACCCGGCAGCAACGCCACGTCGCCCTTCAGCGAGAACGCGGCATAGAGATAGGCCTTCGGCACACGGCGCGGCACGGTGCGCACCTTGAGCACCGGCGTGAGCGTGATGGTGTCGATGCGCACCGTCTTGGCCTCTTTCACCGTTGGCACGCTCTGGCGGCCGGGAATGCGATAGAGCGCCTGGAAGGGGGCATTGCGCACCGTTGCACCGCGCTCGGCGATGGGTTCAGGCGCGGCAAGAGGCGCCGGTCTTGCCGCCTCCATTGCCGGCGCCATACGGCGCTTGAAGGCCGTTCTCGGGCCCGGCGGCGGGGGCGGTTTGCGGAAGGTCACCGTCTGCGTTCCGATGTCGGGGGCGCTGGTGCCTTCCAGGGGCCGCGCCGTCGAGAGCGTCAGCGCAACATTACGCCAATCCTCGCCAGTGCGCTGATTGATACGTGCGCGACGAACGAGAACGAGGGAGGGGGCTGCCGCCTTGTCGCCCGTGCGCAGACGCGCCTCATAGACCGGCGCCCACGACGCATTGGCGACGTGATAGGTGACCACGAGCCGCCCCTTCACGGGCGTGGAGGCATCCAGATGCACGCGCACTTCGGTGCGCAGCTCTCGCCGCGGCGGCTTCTGCTCGAGCTGCTTGCGCAGATCCGCGATCTGGCGATCCAGGCCGCGCTGCGCGATGCGGGCATCGAGCACCCTTTTGCCGATGTCGGGCATGCGCGCGCCGATCATGTCGAGCACCTTGGCCCAGCCCTCGGCCGTGAGCGCGACGCCGTCCCTGCCGGGACCGGACGGGCGGGTGGGAAGGCGCGCCAGATTCTCCAGAAGGGTTCGCTGCGTCTCGGCCGAGCGGATCACCGCATCGAGACGGGCCCGCTCGTCGCGCAGGGCCTCGATCCTGTCCTCCAACGCCTTGCGCGCGGCTTGATCGAGCGCCCCCTCCTCGGCCTCCAACACCTTCACCCGGCGCACATCCACCGAGCCGATTGCGAGCCTGCCCGAAGCCTCGCCGGCAAGGCGCACCGAGTCCCGGGCAACGCCCGCCGGCAGGTCGGGAAAGACCACCACATGCGCCCCCGCCTCGAGCGCGATCTCGGCCGAGCGGCGCACCTCGGCGCCGCGCGGAAACACGGTGACGGCGTCGATGGTGGAGGAGAGAGAGACCTCGGCGGCGGCGGCCATCGGGACCGGAAGGCCGAGAAGGAGCAAGCCGATGATGAGGGCAAGGCGCACAGGCATGATACCAACTCCCGTCCGAGGCTGATTCGAGCGCGGATCATCCTGCCACATCATGGCGGGTTTCGGGCGCGGAGATCCTGAGAAGGCTTGCGCTCACGAAACACCGACGCTTCCACGCCCCCGCCAAGGCCCCGGATGCGCCGTGCCGCGGCGCCCGTTCACCTTGCGGGCTCATCGGTCACCTCGCGCGCTCAGAAGCTGAGGCGCTCGGCGAAGACCACATGCGGCAGCGCGCGCACCTTCTCGAGAACCTCCTCCGTCACCAGCTCGTCCGTGCCGATAATCGCGATCGCCTCGCCGCCGGGCTCCGAGCGCCCCAGATTGAAGGTCGAGATATTGACCCCTGCATCGCCAAGCAGGGCACCGAGAGCGCCGATGTAGCCGGGCTTGTCCGCGTTGACCGTATAGAGGACGTGCGGGCAGAGCTCGGCCTCCATGTCGATGCCCTTCACCTGGATGATCCGCGGCTTGCCATCGGAGAACACCGTGCCAGCAACGGAGCGGTCCTGGCGCTCGGTCTTGAGTGTGAGGTGGATGTAGCTCTCATAGGCTCCCTGCTGACCGCGCGTGGTCTCGATGACGGCGATGCCGCGCTCCTTGGCGAGCACGGGCGCCGAGACCATGTTGGCGTCCTCGAGCAACGGCTTGAGCACGCCCGCCAGTAGGGCCGCGGTGAGGGCGCGGGTGTTCATCTCGGCCACGTCGCCGGCATATTCGATCCGCACCTCCTTGACCGCCGTATGGGTGATCTGCCCGGCGAAGGAGCCGAGCTGCTCGGCAAGGCGCACGAAGGGGGCGAGCTTGGGCGCCTCTTCGGCGGAGATGGAGGGGAAGTTGATGGCGTTGGTGATGGCGCCGGTGAGCAGATAGTCGGACATCTGCTCGGCCACCTGGATGGCGACATTCTCCTGCGCCTCGCTGGTCGATGCGCCCAGATGCGGCGTGCAGATGACGTTCTCCATGCCGAAGAGCGGGTTCTCATGCGCCGGCTCGTTGGCGAACACGTCCAGCGCCGCCCCCGCCACTTGGCCGCTCTCGAGCGCCGCCTTGAGGTCCTCCTCGACGATGAGCCCGCCGCGCGCGCAATTGATGATGCGCACGCCCTCGCGCATGGCCGCCAGCGCCTCGGCGTCGATCATATTGGCCGTTTTCTCCGTTTTCGGCGTATGCAGCGATATGAAGTCGGCCCGGCGATAGAGCTCGTCGAGCTCCACCTTCTCGACACCGAGATCGAAGGCCCGCTCCGGCGAGAGGAACGGATCATAGGCGATCACCTTCATGCGCAGGCCGAGCGCCCGCTCGGCGACGATGGAGCCGATGTTCCCGCAGCCGATGATGCCCAGCGTCTTGCCCGTGACCTCGACACCCATGAAGCGCGATTTCTCCCACTTGCCCGCATGGGTGGAGGCATTGGCCTGCGGAATCTGCCGCGCGAGCGCAAGCATCAGGGCGATGGCATGCTCGGCGGTGGTGATGGAATTGCCGAAGGGCGTGTTCATCACGATGATGCCCCGCGCCGTCGCCGCCTTGATGTCGATATTGTCCACACCGATGCCGGCGCGACCAATGACCTTGAGCCTGTCGGCGGCCGCGATCACCTTCTCGGTCGCCTTGGTGGCCGAGCGCACGGCGAGGCCGTCATAATCGGCGATGATGTCGATCAGCGCATCCCGGTCGAGGCCGATCTTCACGTCCGTCTCGATGCCGCGCTCGGTGAAGATCTCGGCTGCGCGCGGCGAAAGCTTGTCGGCAATGAGAACCTTGGGCATGACACCCTCCATGTGATGCGAAATGCAATGGACTCGCGGGAGAGAAAAAGCACATGCGCCCGAAGGGCCGCCCCCTCCGGCAGGCACGCGCGCGGCGACGGCCTCAGAGAGCGGCCTTGGCCGAGGCGAAGGCCCAGTCGAGCCACGGCATCAGCGCCTCGAGGTCCGCGCGCTCCACCGTGGCGCCGGTCCAGATGCGCAGGCCCGGCGGCGCGTCACGATAGGCCCCGATATCGTGCGCCACACCCTCGCGCTCGAGCAGGCCCGCCATGGATTTGGCGAAAGCGGCCTGACGGTCCGCCGGGAGCGCCGTCACCACCGGATCGACGATCTCGAGGCACACGGAGGTGTTGGAGCGCGTCTCGGGGCGTTTGGCGAGAAAATCCACCCAGTCGGTGCGGGCGACCCAGTCGGCGATGACGGCGGCATTGGCATTGGCCCGGGCGATCAGGCCCTCGAGCCCGCCCTCGGCCTCGGCCCAGGCGAGCGCATCGAGATAGTCCTCGACGCACAGCATGGAGGGCGTGTTGATGGTCGCGCCCTCGAAGATACCCTCGATCAGCTTGCCGCCCTTGGTGAGCCGGAAGATCTTCGGCAGCGGCCAGGGCGGGGTGTAGGATGTGAGGCGCTCTGCTGCCCGGGGCGAGAGAACGAGCATGCCATGCTGGGCCTCTCCGCCGAGAACCTTCTGCCAGGAATAGGTGAGGGCGTCGATCTTCTCCCACGCAATCGGCTGGGCGAAGACGGCAGAGGTGGCATCGCACAGGGTGAGCCCCGTCCGATTATCTGCGATCCAGTCGCCATCGGGGACCCGCACGCCGGAGGTGGTGCCATTCCAGGTGAACACCACATCGCGCGAGAAATCCACCGCGCCCAAATCCGGCAGCGCCCCGTAATCGGCCTCGAAGACGTGCACGTCCTCGAGCCTCAGTTGCTTGAGGATGTCGCCGACCCAGCCCTTGCCGAAGCTCTCCCAGGCGAGCACGTCCACGCCGCGCGCACCAAGAAGGCTCCACATCGCCGCCTCGAAGGCGCCCGTGTCCGAGGCGGGCATGATGGCGATGCGATAGTCGGCGGGAATCGAGAGAAGCGCGCGCGTCTTCTCGATCGCCGTCTTGAGGCGTGCCTTGCCTTGGGAAGAGCGGTGCGAGCGGCCCAGGAGCGCGCCGCCGAGGGCGGAAGGCGTCCAGCCGGGACGCTTGGCGCAGGGACCGGAT
>JALUTE010000194.1 GCA_027058255.1 Methyloligella sp.
TTTTTAAGTGGCGCTACCGGCGCCGACCAGCGGCGCCTACTTGAGCGCGTTTTTAAGTGGCGCTACCGGCGCCGACCAGCGGCGCCTACTTGAGCGCGTTTTTAAGTGGCGCTACCGGCGCCGACGAGCGGCGCCTACTTGAGCGCGTTTTTGAGCGGCGCTACCGGCGCCGACCAGCGGCGCCTACTTGAGCGCGTGATCGCGCAGAGCCCCCCTGGTGCGCTCCAAGACGCGACCTCCGCGTGAAGCGCGCGCAGAGCCTTCAGGGCGCCTCGGCTTCGCCCTGCGGGGCGAAACGGTTCAGGACCTCGAGGAAAGCCTCGCCATAGCGTGCAATCTTGGCCTCGCCGAAGCCGGCGATGTCGTGCAGCGCCTCGCGGGTTTGCGGCCGTTGCGTGACGAGGTCGTAAAGGCTGCGGTCATGGCAGATGACATAGGCCGGAACCCCCTGCTCGCCGGCAAGGCGCATCCGCAGGGCCTTGAGGGCATCGAACAGCGCCCGCTCGCCCTCGCCGAGCTGGACTGCCATGGCGCCCGCGCCGTGCCGCCGGCCCGCACGGGCTTTTTCCTTGCCGGGCAGGCGGATATGAAAGGCCGCCTCGCCCCGCAGCAGCGGGCGGCATTTCTCGGTGAGGCGGAGCGCGCCATGGCGCTCGTCGTCCACCATCAGATGCCCCCGGGCGATGAGCTGGCGCAAGAGATGGCGCCATTCGCTCTGGCTCCGGTCGGCGCCGATGCCGAAGGTCGCGAGCCGGTCATGCCCGTTGCGCGCGATGCGCGTGTCGGCCTTCCCGCGGAGCACGTTCACCACATAGCCGGCGCCGAAACGCTGGCCGGTGCGATAGACGGCCGAGAGCGCCTTGCGGGCGTCCTCGGTGCGCTCGGCGGTCTCCGGCGGCGCCAGGCAGTTGTCGCAATTGCCGCAGCGCTCGGGGCCGTCCTCCCCGAAATAGGCAAGCAGGGCGTGCCGCCGGCAGGTGGTGAGCTCGCAAAGCCCGATCAGCGCGTCGAGCTTGGCGGCCTCGATGCGTTTCTGCTCATCGCTCGCCTCGGAGTCCCGGATGAACTGGCGAAGCCGCACCGCATCCTGGATGCGATAGGCCATCCAGGCATCGGCGGGCTCGCCGTCGCGTCCGGCCCGGCCCGTCTCCTGATAGTAGGCCTCGATGGATTTGGGCAGGCTCAAATGGGCGACGAAGCGCACATCCGGCTTGTCGATACCCATGCCGAAGGCGATGGTCGCCACGATGACGAGACCATCCTCGCGCAGGAAGCGGGCCTGGTTGTGCTGGCGCGTCTCGCGTGAAAGGCCTGCGTGATAGGGTAGCGCCTCGCGCCCCCTGGCCGAGAGCCAGGCAGCCACGTCCTCGGTCATCTTGCGCGAAAGGCAATAGACGATGCCGGCATCGCGCGGATGCCGCTCATCGATGAAGCGCCACAGCCGCTCGCGCCCGCTCATGCCCTCGCCCGCATCCGTGATCGCATAGCGGATGTTCGGCCGGTCGAAGCTCGCCACGAACTCGGCCGCATTGGCAAGGCGCAGCTCGGTGATGATCTCCTTGCGCGTGCGCGCATCCGCCGTCGCTGTGAGGGCGATGCGGGGAACGGCGTGGAACCGCTCCGCCAGTGTCGAGAGTCTGCGATATTCGGGCCGGAAATCATGTCCCCATTGCGAGACGCAATGGGCCTCGTCGATGGCGAAGAGGGCGATCTTCACGCGCTCAAGCGTCTCGAGCATGCGCTCGGTGAGCAGCCGCTCGGGCGCCACATAGAGAAGGTCGAGCGCGCCTGACACCAGGGCCTCCTCGACCCCGCGCTGGGCCTCGGGCTCCAGGGTCGAGTTCAGGAAGGCCGCACGAATGCCGAGCTGGCGCAGCGCCTCCACCTGGTCCTGCATCAGCGCAATGAGCGGCGAGACGACGATGCCGGTGCCCTCGCGTACCAGGGACGGGATCTGATAGCAGAGCGACTTGCCGCCGCCGGTCGGCATGAGCGCCAGCACGTCGCGCCCCTCGAGCAGGGCTGCGATGATGTCCGCCTGGTCCGAGCGGAACGCCCGGTAGCCGAAGATGCGCTCCAGAATGTCCTGGGCCGTGTGCATGACGCCCCTGCCGTGCCGCCAAGTCGGGGGTGCCTGATGCCCCGCCCCCTGCCCCTTGCGGGGTACGCCGGAATCGGCTCCCGATGCAAGCGTGCCGCGCAGAGCGCACGGGCCATGGCGCGCGGGCCGGACTTCATGAACCGGGCCCGGCCATGATATTCAGACAGAGTTCATTTTGCGTCCGCTAGGGTGGTGCCTGTGTTAGGAAAGGCTCGGCCGGGCAGGGTGCGCACAGCGCGTCACCCGCCAGGCAAAACCGGATCAAACCCCGTGAGGTTCCGATGAAGACAGCATCCAAGCGCAGCGTCGCCCTCTCGATGGCCCTTCGCTCGCTCGCTCCGCTCTCGCTCGTCGTCGTGGGCGCGTTCGCCGCCACGGCCGCGCTGGCCGCCACGGCCGAGAATTGCCGTCTCTACGCCCTGACGGCGGTGAAGCAGCAGATCGAGAACGAGAAGCGCCAGTGCGGCTTCAAGGGCGAGGAATGGTCCAAGGATCTCAAGGCCCAGCTCGCCTGGTGCCAGAGCGTCCCGCCCGAGAAATGGCGCGAGATGGCCGAAAAGCGCAAGAAGGCCCTCGAGAGCTGTCAGAAGTAGGGGGTGGCGGGCCAGGCGCCCGCGCCGCTTTCCCGTTGCCTTCCCCAGGCCTCGATCTCATGCCGGCCGTGCCCCGCTTGCGGGTGCGGTCGCGCATCCCTATGGTGCTACGCATCGGCGGGAGGCATTCCGAGGCCCCGGCGCGGACCGGCAAGACCCGAGCAAGACCCGAGAATGACAGCATCAGACAGCGAGGGTGACAGCGCCGCGCCTGCCACGCCTGCAGGCGAGGCGGACGGGGCCGAGCAAAGCAGGCTCTCCCGTCGCGTGGCGCGCTATGCCCGTGTGGGCGCCAATGTAGGCACGGCGGCGGCCCGTCTTGCCGGCCACCATCTCTTCGGGCTTTCGCTGGATCAGGAGCGCCACGCCGCCGAGCTCGCCCAGGCGCTCGGCCGGCTCAAGGGCCCGATCATGAAGGTGGCGCAGCTCCTCTCCACCATCCCCGATGCCCTGCCCGCCGACTATGCGAGCGAGCTCGCCCAGCTCCAGTCGCAGGCGCCGCCCATGGGCTGGGCCTTTGTGCGCCGGCGCATGGCCGCCGAGCTCGGCCCCGACTGGCAGAGCCGTTTCGCAGCCTTCGAGAAGACCGCCGCCGCCTCGGCGTCCCTTGGCCAGGTGCACCGCGCGCGTGCCCATGACGGGCGCCTGCTCGCCTGCAAGCTGCAATATCCGGACATGGAATCCGCCGTCGAGGCGGATCTCACGCAGTTGCGGATCGTCTTCGCCATCCACAAGCGCATGAATCCCGCCGTGGAGACGAGCGAGATCCTGACCGAGGTGGCGGCGCGACTGCGCGAGGAGCTGGACTACGACCTCGAGGCGCGGCACATGGCCCTCTATCGGCGGATCTTCGCGGGCGACCGGCTCATCCGGGTGCCCGACGTTCTGCCCGAGCTCTCAACCCGCCGGCTGCTGACCATGACCTGGCTCGAGGGCCGGCCCCTGCTCGCCTACCGCACCCGCCCCGAGCCCGAGCGCCAGCAAATCGCCCGCGCCATGTTCCGCGCCTGGTGGTATCCCTTCTCGAACTTCGGGGTCATCCATGGCGACCCGCATCTCGGCAATTACACCATATTCGAGGACGAGGCGGGCGAGGCCGCCGGCATCAATCTCCTGGACTATGGCTGCATGCGCTCCTTCGCTCCCAAATTCGTGCAGGGCGTGATCGATCTCTATCACGGCCTGCTGCGGAGCGAGCGGGACCTCATCGTGCATGCCTATGAGACGTGGGGCTTCAAGGGGCTCACCGACGAGCTGATCGACATTCTCAACATCTGGGCGAACTTCATCTATGGCCCGCTGCTCGAGGACCGCGAGCGGTATATCGCCGAGGACATGGCGCCGGGAGAGTATGGCCGGCGCGAGGCGTTCATCGTGCACAAGGGGCTGAAGGAGAAGGGGCCGGTGAAGGTGCCCCGGCCCTTCGTGTTCATGGACCGGGCGGCGATCGGCCTGGGCGGGGTGTTTCTGCACCTCAATGCCAAGCTGAACTATCACAGGATTTTCGAGGACATGATCGAGGGCTTCGATGTCGATGCGCTTGCCGAGCGCCAGCGCACCGCCTTCGAGGCGGCCGGCGTGCCCCTGCCGGCCATGGATGAGTAGGCGCACACTTCCGGGCGGGGTGCGAGGTCGGGTGTCTGCGCGGCGCAACACGCCGGTGCCGTGCCGCGCGCGAGACGAGGAGGGGCGTGCCGCATCCGTCCACCGATCCCGCACGCGGCGCACGGAACCGATGGGACCATGCCCCTGAGCGGCGTCGCGGCACGACCGGTCGGCAGCGCGTTGCAGCGATCGGCAACGCGCCTCATGTGCCGGCAAGAGGAGACCGCCTGAACCGCCTGGCTTGGGCAGAACTCAGCTCGGCATGCGCGAGCGCACGAAACGCGGCATCTGCCCCACGTCGTCGAACGGGCTTTCGGGCGCCATGGCGGGCGCGGCCGCCGGCGCCGAGCCTGGTCCCGAGCCCTGACCACCCTCCTGGGCCGCGCCACTGGCTGCGGGATCGAGCGGGGCGCGAGGCGGCCTGTGGGGCTCGGCACCCGTCCAGTGCTCGCCAGGCCTGTCCTGGGCTGCAAGCGCCGGCTCGCGTCCCGGCGCATCCATGCCGGTGCCCACATCGCCGCTGGCATGCAGGGGCGGCATGGGCTCGGCCGGCTGATGGGCGATCTGCGGCGCGGCGCCGCCGCCCGCGAACCAGGCGTCGATAAGATCGAGCTCCTCGGCCGAGAGATTGAGGCCCTGGCCGCGACAGCGCGCCACGACGAAATTGCGGAACCGGCCGGCGAAGAGATTGGCCGATGCGCCCTGCTCGAACCAGGGATCGGCCTCGCTCACCACGTCGAGGACGAAGCGCACATCGTCGCGCCGGACGCTCAGGCCCGCCCGCTCGGCGCGCGCCAGAATGTTGTCCAGGGTCTTGC
>JALUTE010000195.1 GCA_027058255.1 Methyloligella sp.
ATGCATGGCAACGCCCCGCAGTCGCCTTTTCCACGGGCCCATTCGCGCTCATGCTCGCACTCGCGCTGAGCCTGGCCTGGCCGACGGGCGGCGTGCGAGCGGAGAAGCAGGCCCGCCAGGGCGGCAAGGCGGAGAGTGCCGTCCTCGAGGAGACGGCACGGCTGCGCCAGCGCGTCGAGCAGCTCGAGGAGCAGCTCGTCGACATGCAGGTGCTCGTCGGAACCCTGGAGACCCTGGCACGCACCCGGGCGGGAGCCGCTGCTGCACCGAGCGCCGCACCGGCGGGCACTGGCATGCCGTTCAACGGCGCGGCCGCCCTCTCTGCGCCGCCCGCAAATGGTGGCGGGGACATGGCGGCCCGTTTGGCGACGGTCGAGACCCAGATTCGCGCCCTCTCCGGGCAGATCGCCCATCTGACGCGGCAGGTGCAAGCGCTGGAGGCCACCGGTTCGGGCGGCGTGGGTGCGACCGCCGGAGCCGCCGGTGCCGGCGCGCGCATGGAGGCACCGGCAACCGGCCTGACGACGGCGCGCGAGCAACCCGGCAATGGCTTCCGCACTGAGACCAGTCCCCTCGGCCCTGCGCCAACGCCTCCTGCCCCGCGCGGGGCCATGCCTCCAGCGACGGGCGATCCCATCGGGGACCTTCTTTCCGGAAACGGCATGCCAGAGAGCGGTGCCCGGCGCGAGGTCGCAGCCCTGGCCGATGGCGGCCCGAAAGCGCTCTATGAGCGCGCCTATGGCTTTCTGCTCCAGCAGGATTACGGGGCGGCGGAGAATGCGTTCCGCACCTTTCTCCAGCGCTATCCGCAGGACAAGCTGGCGAGCAATGCGCAATACTGGCTGGGCGAGTCCTATTATGTGCGCGGCCAGTATGGCAAGGCGGCGAAGGCATTCCTGGATGGTTACCGCGCCCATCGCAAGGGCATCAAGGCGCCGGACAGCCTTCTCAAGCTGGCCATGTCGCTCGCGCGCCTGGGGGAGAAGGAGCAGGCCTGCGCGGCCTTCTCCGAGCTCGGGCGGCGTTTTCCGGCCGCGCCCGCCCATGTGAAGCGCCGTGCCGCGCGCGAGAGGAGCCGGGCCGGCTGCTGAAGGCGCTGCCCGCCCGGGCGGCGCGGACAAGGCCCATGGTGAGCGAACCCATTGCACCAGCCGAGCGCGACCGCCTGTTCGAAGGGCTGGCCCGCATCGACCGCCTGGGCCTCGCCGTCTCGGGCGGGGCCGATTCCATGGCCCTGATGCACCTCGTCGCCGGGTGGTGTGAGAGCATGGGCCGCTCCCGGGCCGACATCGTGGTTCTGACCGTGGATCACGGCCTGCGCCCCGATTCGAGCACCGAGGCCGAATGGGTGGCGACCCGCGCAAAGGCGCTCGGCTTTGCCCACGCAACGCTTGTCTGGTCTGGCGACAAGCCCAGCGCTGGCGTGCAGGAAGCGGCGCGGGCGGCCCGCTATCGCCTTCTGCTCGGCGAGGCGCGCCGGCGCCGCGTGAGCGCCATCTGTCTCGCCCACACCCAGGATGATCAGGCGGAGACGGTGCTCATGCGCCTTGCTCGCGGCAGTGGCATCGACGGGCTCGCGGCCATGCGGAGCCGGTCTCTGCGCGCTGGCATTGCCCTTCTGCGGCCGTTACTCGCGGTCCCCCATGCCCGGCTGGTGGCGACCCTCGAGGCGCTCGGTGCCGACTGGCTGGAGGACCCGAGCAATGCGGACCTCCGCTTCGAGCGCGTGCGGTTGCGGCGCCTGATGCCGCGCTTCGCCGAGGCGGGGCTGACGGCCGAGGCGGTATCCCGCAGCGCATGGCGCCTCCAGAGGGCGCAGGCCGCCCTCGAGGTGGCAGTGGACCGCTGGATCGCCGAGGCGGCGCGCCTCGAGCCTGCCGGGCATGCGCTGCTCGATCGCGCGCGCCTGAACGCCCTGCCGGAGGAGATCGCACTGCGCATCCTCGCCCGCGTTCTGCGCGCCGTCGGAGGCGAGGCCTCGGCCCGGCGGCCACCGCGCCTCGCCAAGCGCGAGGCCCTCCTCACGTCTCTCGGCGGCACGGGTTTTGTCGGTCTCACCCTCTCGGGCTGCCTCATTCGCAGCACCGGCGATGGCGCGCGCGTCGGCGTCTTTCGCGAGCCGGGCCGCGAGAGCCTTCCCCGCCTCCTGCTCCGGCCCGGCGAGGTGGCGATCTGGGACAACCGGTTCGAGGTGTCCCTCTCCCCGGCGCTCGAACAGCCTCTCGTGGTGCGCGCCCTTGGCGAGGCCGGGCTCGCCACGCTGCGGCAGTGGATCGCGGCCAGGCAAGCGCCCGCTCCGCGCGAGGCACTGGTCACACTGCCTGCATTCTGGCAAGATGAGGCCGTGTTCGCAGTGCCCGTCATCGGCTATTTCGCGACCGCTCCCGATCATGAGCCGGGCGCGGAAGCAGAGCGCGGCGCGGCGCGCCCGCCATGCGCGGCCCGCCTGATCGCCACACTCACGAGAGACGGCACGGCCGCGTGGGGCGGGGTGGAGGCCGGGACAGGAGGCCGGGACGGCGGCCATGAGTCCGGCCGATGGTGACACCTCCGACGAGGGTTGAGCGCGAGTCCCGCAGTCGGGGCGCGCGAGGCATCGGCCGCTCCGCAGAATGGCTTGGCTGGCGCCTGGTCATCTTTCGCCCACGCCTTTGCGATAGGATCGCGCTTGGCAAAGGCCTTGCAGCTTCCTATTTGGAGTGAGACATCCATGCCCGGCACGAGCGTGCATCATCGACAGCCGGTGTGGCCGCTGAGACGGCATCGCCAATGCGGCCCATGCCGCACTGCCGAGTGCCTCCCGCTTTCCCTGCCAAGCGCCATGGCGGCTGGCAGCACGGTGCGGGCGGTGAGCCAATGGTGCGGGCGGTGAGCCAATGGTGCGGGCGATGAGCCAAGAGGCCGCCGAGGCCAATAGGGGTCGATTTTTCGCATCCTGACAGACAGGGAACCTCCATGAACGCCAATTTTCGCAACTTCGCGATCTGGGTCATCATCGGCCTTCTGCTCATCGCGTTGTTCAATCTGTTCCAGAACCCCGGCTCGCGGGGGCGCGCACACGAGATCAGCTTCTCCGAGCTCCTTGCGGAGGTCGAGGCCGGCAATGTTCAGGATGTGACCATAGCGGGCAACCGCATCACGGGCCATTTCCGGGACAAGAGGAGCTTTCAGACCTATGCGCCCAACGATCCGGGCCTGGTGGAGCGCCTGAACAAGAAGGGCGTGCGCATCTCCGCCAAGCCGGCCGATGACGACGTGCCCTCGCTCGTGGGCGTTCTGGTGTCCTGGTTCCCGATGCTTCTGCTCATTGCCGTGTGGATCTATCTCATGCGGCAGATGCAATCCGGCGGCGGGCGCGCCATGGGCTTCGGCAAGTCCAAGGCCAAGCTGCTGACCGAGGCCCATGGACGGGTGACCTTCGAGGACGTGGCGGGCGTGGACGAGGCCAAGGAGGAGCTCGAGGAGATCGTCGAGTTCCTGCGCGACCCGAACAAGTTCCGCAAGCTCGGCGGGCGCATTCCGCGCGGTGCGCTGCTGGTCGGCCCTCCGGGCACCGGCAAGACGCTGCTCGCGCGCGCCATCGCCGGCGAGGCGAACGTGCCCTTCTTCACCATCTCCGGCTCCGACTTCGTCGAGATGTTCGTGGGCGTCGGCGCGAGCCGCGTGCGCGACATGTTCGAGCAGGCGAAGAAGAACGCCCCCTGCATCATCTTCATTGACGAGATCGACGCGGTCGGCCGCCATCGCGGGGCCGGCCTTGGCGGCGGCAATGACGAGCGCGAGCAGACCCTCAACCAGCTTCTCGTGGAGATGGACGGCTTCGAGGCCAATGAGGGCATCATCCTGATTGCCGCCACCAACCGGCCCGACGTGCTCGATCCCGCGCTCCTGCGCCCGGGTCGCTTCGACCGCCAGGTGGTGGTGCCGCGCCCCGACATCATCGGCCGCGAGAAGATCCTCAAGGTCCATGTGCGCAAGGTGCCGCTGGCGCCGGATGTGGATCTGCGCATCATTGCCCGCGGCACACCGGGCTTTTCCGGCGCCGATCTCGCCAATCTGGTGAACGAGGCGGCATTGCTCGCCGCGCGCCGCTCCAAGCGCCTGGTGACCCAGGCCGAGTTCGAGGACGCCAAGGACAAGGTGATGATGGGCGCCGAGCGCCGCTCCATGGTGATGAGCGAGGAGGAGAAGAAGCTCACCGCCTATCACGAGGCCGGCCATGCGCTGGTGGCGCTCAATCAGCCGGCCTCGGACCCGGTGCACAAGGCGACCATCATCCCGCGCGGGCGTGCCCTTGGCATGGTCATGCGCCTGCCCGAGCGCGATCAACTCTCCATCACCCGTGCCAAGCTCAAGGCCGATCTGGCCGTTGCCATGGGCGGGCGCGTGGCCGAGGAGGTCATCTTTGGCGAGGAGAAGGTGACCTCGGGCGCCGCCCAGGACATCAAGATGGCAACGGCGCTGGCCAAGGCGATGGTCACGCAATATGGCATGTCCGACAAGCTCGGCCCCCTCGCCTATGGCGACAATGAGGAGGAGATTTTCCTCGGCCATTCGGTCGCCCGCACGCAGAATCTCTCGGACGAGACCCAGCGGATCGTGGACGAGGAGATCAGGCGTCTCGTCGAGGAGGGCTATGAGACCGCGCGGCGAATCATCACCGAGAAGCTCGACGACCTGCACACCATCGCCAAGGGGCTGCTGGAGTACGAGACGCTGTCCGGCGACGAGATCAAGGACCTTCTCCAGGGCAAGCCGCCGATCCGCGACGTGGATGACGATGGCGTTGGCGCTCCCGCCGCCTCGGCGGTGCCGGCCGCAGGACCGAAGCGTGAGGGCCGCGGCGACGAGGGCGAGGAGCCCACGGGCGGCATGGCGCCTCAGCCCCAGGCCTGAGCGCGCCTCTGCGCCCGGCCATGCGACGGGGCGTGCGCGGCGCCCGTGCGTCCGTTTCCCGGGGCGGTCGGCTGGCCGAGCGAGCACGGGCGGGGGGTGTGAGCCATGGGTGAGCCCTATGTGCGGCCCGTGGGCCTGATGGCCGCGAGCGCGCTGGATTCGACCCACGCCGGCGATGTGCTCCACGCGAGCGCGGCAACGTCCGAGAG
>JALUTE010000196.1 GCA_027058255.1 Methyloligella sp.
CTGGCGGATCTGTGCGAGCAGGTCGGCGCGGACGTGCAGGAGGTGGCGGGCGCTGTCGGCGCCGACGGGCGCATCGGCGACAAGTTCCTCCACCCCGGCCCCGGCTATGGCGGCTCGTGCTTTCCCAAGGATGTCTCCGCCCTCATTCGCACGGCGCGCGAGCATCGCACGCCCCTCTCCCTCATCGAGCAGGTGCAACGCATCAACGAGGAGCGCAAGATCGCCATGGCCGGGCGCATCGTCGCGGCCCTTGGCGGCGACGTGCGCGGCAAGACCATCGCCGTGCTCGGCATCACCTTCAAGCCCAATACGGACGACATGCGCGAGGCGCCGAGCCTGGTGGTCATTCCCACGCTGCAGGAGAAGGGCGCCGCGCTGCGCGTCTTCGACCCCCACGGGCGGGCGAATGGCGAGCCGCTTCTGCCCGGCGTCATCTGGACCGAGGGCGCGCTGGCGGCAGCCGAGGGCGCCGATGCCGTCGTCATCATGACGGAATGGAACGAGTTCCGCGCCCTCGACCTGGCGGCCCTCAAGGCCTGCATGCGCGGCGACGTTCTGGTGGATCTGCGCAATGTCTACAGCCCGGCGGACGCGCGGGCGGCAGGCTTTCAATATACCAGCATCGGCCGGCCGTGATCGCCCGCGCGATGAGGCGCGCGCCATGGCGCGGGCATGGGCGCGCTCGCGCCCCGAAGCCATGCCACGGCGTGGGCGGCCTCAATCGCCCGCGAAGGCGTCGCGAACCCAACGCCGTCTCTTGGGCGCGCGACGATAGCTGCGCGCAGGGCGCGACACGCGCCTGGCGGGCCGGGCTTCGCCCTCAAGGGCAGCGGCGCCGAGGCCGTAGCGCTGCGCCGACCATGTGGTTGGCGGGCGACCGGCCGGGCTCTTGCCAGGTTCGAGCCCCGGCCCGCCTGCCATGCCCGGGCCGCGCGCCGTGGTCCAGCGTCCGCCCGAGGCGCGCGCAACGCCGGCGCTGTCCCGAGTGACCGGTGCCGGCATGGCCCGGATCACCGGCGCGGCTGTGCGGCCGCTCACCCCCGTCCCGCTCGCGCCGCCCACACCCGCAACCACGGCCGGCCGCGCCACGCAGCGCCCTGCCGCATCCAGCCTCGCGGAAGGCCCGCAGGACGGGCCGCAGATCCGGTTGGTCGTGTTCCGCAAGAGCGTCAAGAGCACGTAATCCGGCTCGTCGAGGGGCAGGCGCGCATTCACACGCTTGGTGAACGCCCGCATGGCCGCGCGTGAGCCCGCCCCCCAATCGCCGTCGATCTTGCCCCAATAGCACCCGACACGCCGGAGCTGCTTCTGCAGCCGGCGCACGAGCCGATAGCGCTCGGCGGGATCGCGCGGTGTCAGCGAGGCGGGATTGACGGCCAGAAGAAGCCCTTCGCGACGGGTCCTGGTGGTCCAGCCGTCGAGGGGCGCGGCGGGCGCGCGCCGAGCGGCACGCTGGCCCCTGCGCGAGACCGCTGCGGATGCGACGGAACGCCCGCGCTCCGCGGAGCTTGCGAGGCGCGATGCAGAATGGGGCGGGCGCGATGCCGCACGGCGCGGGGCGGGCACGGGCACAAGACCGGAGCCGGCCGTGACCGCATGCGCCCGCGCGGTGCGAATGGCACCGCGCCCCGCCGCCTCCGTCCCAACGGCCTCGCCGACCGCACCCGACGCACCATCCGCACGCGCCAGACCGCCACCCGCTCGGCCCGGAACGGCGCGCCGGCGCGCCAGTCGCGTCTCCCGGCCGGCCACGCCATCTGAGGTTGCCGACCCGGCTCCGGTCCCGGCCCCTGGAGCCGGCGCGGCACGCGCATCTCGGCGCTTGACCAAAGGCGCCGGAGCCGCGCCGCCGCATGGGCGCGCGCCGGTGCCGGCATCGGCGAACACGGGGATCACGCGATCGGGTCGATCGCTCGGTGGTGGAAGAAGAAGATTGGCCAGTCCTATGCTCCCGGCGACGGCTAGAAAACCGAATGTCCTGTACATGATACGCCTCCAGCCTCTCGCGGACCTGTGACGGCCGGACCGGCAACCGGCTGCAATCGTCCGCCCTCCCCCGTCGAGATCTTTCCTGATCCTTCTTCAACTTGCCATGCTACGCTCTTCTTTCGCCAAAACATAGGGGGACGACTGGAGCCGGTGTAAAATGTCAGTGTTCCGCGAGCGGGCGAAGGACGCGGCTCTCGGCCCTTCGCGCAACCGGCGCTGTGGCGCCGCGCCATGCCCCCGAGATCGGCGTGCGCACCGTTGAGGCGGAACATGCCGGAGAGGCCCGGACACGATGCACGCGCAAGCGCGGCGGCGGGCATGATCCTGCGCTGGTGGTCAGATGGCCGCGAGATGAACGCCGATGGCGTCGAGCACGCGCCCCGCCCGACCCCAGAAGCCGACGATGTGAAAGCCCTCGGGCGCGAGATAGACGAACTCCTGCGCGCCCTTCTGTCCGCCGAAGCGGCGGACTTGCCCGCGGCTCGTTCGAAAGGTGAGGCTCTCCACATAGCTGCCATAGCGGCCATAGATCTCGGTGATGACCTCGCCGGGCGCCAGCTTGACGACACCGAAGCTCTCGCTCCCCTGCCCGCGTCGGGGGCGCTCCACCGCCTCCCCGTCGATGTCGAGCACGAGTTGCATGGCCTCCACGCACGCCCCCGACCAGACGCGCACCTCGCGGATGCGCGGCTGCTCGAGGGGGGGCTCGTCGTCGAAGGGGGTGCCGCCGACGCCCCCGCTGGGGCCGAGTATCACCACTGTCATGTTTCCGCCCGCGAAAGCCCGCCAACGGCGGGGGCCTGCTGCGAGTGAGCCTCCAGCCACGCCATGGGACGGGGCCGTGCCGGCACCCTTGCACGGATCCTGCCAATGCCGGCCATCGGCCTGTGCCCGGCGCCGGGAAATCCCCTTTTCGTTAACGGCTCGCCCCCATGCGCCTGCCGCTTGTCCACAAGGTCCGCGCCCGTCGTCCACACCATGGCACCCCCCAATGCACCGATGGCGGCTCGCATCCCGAGCGCCGGCATCATGCATGGCCCGAAACCGGACACCTGTCTACGTCACTGAAAAAGTTAACAGACTTTAACGAATCGGTTAGTGTCTGCCTTGAGGGGGCCAATTCCTCGTATCTCGTTCTCCTTGCCCGGCCCTGTGAATCGCGCGTCTTGTGCATGTCCAAGCGGCGGATCTTTATGCACAGGGGCTTGCGATTTTCCGGTTCGGGCATCTCGCGATCATGGCGCTCGCCGCGCAGGCGCGATCCGGCCTCGGCCTGGTGACACCCGTTCGGGGGTGGTGTCGCCGCCACGGCTCGAGGATCGGGCACCGACGCAGAGTGCCGGTCATGCGGCGCTACGCCCAGGGCGCAGCGTCGCGTGTCGTGAGTCCGGCTTCCCTCGCCTTGATGACTGGTTGTTCGCAAGGTGCCGCCGGCTTTCCCGCCGACGGCCAACAATGGAGGGGGCAATGAGACATGCTCTGGGCATCTTAGGCGTATGTGCGGCTGCCGTGCTGCTCTTGGTATCGGCGGCCATGAACTGGCGTTTCGGATTCGGCCTCGGCAAGACCGAGATCGACTCGCAAATCTATGGCGCGGCGAGCGCGGCAGCCGACATCCTGAAGGCGCTGCTGCCCTTCTTCCTGTTCGCCGCGTTTCGCAACCGCAACTGGTCGCAGGGGATCGCGGCCCTGCTGGTCTGGGGCGTGTGCCTGAGCTACTCGCTCACCTCCTCCCTGGGCTTCGCCGCCCTGAATCGCGCCGACACGACCGGCGCGCGCCAGGTCCAGGCGGAGAGCTACAAGGACATGCGCACCGAGCTCGAGCGGCTGCGCACGCGCTTGAGCTGGATGCCCCAGCACCGGCCCGCCGGCATGGTGAAGGAGCAGATCTCCAGCCTGCAGCAGGAGAGGCGCTGGAAGCGCACCAAGGGCTGCACCGATGCCACCACCAGGGCGAGCATCGCCTTCTGCCGGGACTATCGCAAGCTCGCGGCCGAGCTCGCCGTGGCGACGGAAGCAACACGGGTCGAGGCCCGCATCGCGGAGCTGAAGGCCAGCATGGCGCGCGTGCCCGTGGCGGCGGCGGCGATGACCGAGGCCGATCCGCAGGCGGCTCTTCTGGCCAGGCTCACGGGTCGCGATCTGCCCTATGTGCAGATGGCGCTCATCATCCTGGTCTCGCTCCTCGTCGAGGTCGGCTCGTCGCTCGGCTTTTATGTGGTGTTCAGCCAGTGGCGCATCTACGACAAGCCTCAGCGGCTTCGCGTGACGCGGCCGAAGCGGACTGCCAACGACAATCGTGTCGCCGCGGCGGCTCAGGCGCCGGCCCAGCCCAAGCTCGTCGCGCCGGAGACCGATGTCGAGCGCTTCTACAAGGATCGCATCGAAGCGGCCGACGGCAGCAGCCTGACGGCCACCGCCCTTTACGAGGACTATTGCGCCTGGTGCGAGGAGCGCGGAAAGGAGCCCATGGCTCTGCCGACCTTCGGGCGCCAGCTTGGCGAGATGGGCATTCAGAAGGCCAAGATCGCCGGGCGCATCCGCTATATCGGGGTGCGCCTGCACTCCGAGGAGGGCGAGGGCGCACCCAAGGTGGCAAGCGGCGTCGCCGCCTGACCCACGACACCGATGGCGCCTATGGCCCGGAGCGCCAAAAGCGGGGACGGTCCCATCGCCAGGGGCCGTCCCCGTCCATCCGGGACATCACGGCGGAGCGCGACAACCGCCTGCCGACACGCAGCAGCCAAGGGCAAACGCTCCATCTCGCAATGAGGTTGGGCCGCTGCCCTTTCTCTTTTCAGCATGCCTCCATTCCGCTCGCCGGCACGTATTTTCATCCCTCCTGCGCCGCATGCCCAACTCCCGCCATCCCGATAGGATAGGCGGCTCGTTTCCGCAATGCGATGCTCCTGCTGATGGAGGCCCGCGGCGACGAGGCGACCGTGCTCGACTTCCAGCGCATCTTCACCGACGATCTCTATCGGCTCGCCCTGCTCAACGACTGCCGGAGCCGGCATATCCGCGACTTCTTCAAGCTTGCCGAGGACGTGACCAGCCACAACGATATCTCCCTGCAGAACGTCGCCCCCTATATCGTCTGCAAGCTGACGCAGATCACCTCCAACCCGCTGCTCAGGCCCGTGCTCGGGAGCACCCGGTCGAGCCTTGATTTTCGTTCCATCATCGCCGGGCGGAAGATCTGCCTCGTCAACCTGGCCAAGGGCACGGTGGGCGCGCCCGATTGCGCCTTTGTGGGCGGCCTTCTCTCCATTCGTCTCGCCATGGCCGCGCAGGCTCAGGCACGCATAGCCGAGAGCGAGCGCGAAGCCTGCTATGTCTATCTCGACGAGTTCCAGACCTACGCGACCGACATGCTCTCCGACATCATGGCGGAGACCCGCAAATATGGCCTGCGCCTGACGCTGGCGAACCAGTCGCTCAGCCAGGTGGATGGCGACCGCTTCCGGGCGAACGCCGCTGGCGGCATCCTTGCCAATGCGGCCAGCATTGTCGCCTTCCGGGTCGGCGTTCCCGACGCCGAGCGGATTGGCCGATGGTTCGCGCCCGAGTTCACGCCCCAGGACCTGGCCCGCCTTCCCGACCATCACGCCTGCGCACGCCTTCTGGTGCGCGGCCGGCCCATGGAGCCGACACTGCTCAAGACCTGCCCGCCGATGCGCGATAGGCGATAGGCGATAGGCGATAGGCGATAGGTAACATCGGCGGCGGGCGGCGCACACGGAACAGGCGGCGGGCGGCACGCACGCGAAGGGCGGCAGGCGCCACCGCGCCGCCGCCCTCATCAACCCATCACGCGCCCTTCCCCCGGGCCGGCGTGCTACTCGCCCGGCTCCAGCATGCCGAGCGCATGCATATAGGTGGCGAGGATGGCCTCCTGCTCCTGGCGCTCGGAGAGATCCTGCTTGCGCAGACGGATCACCTGGCGCAGCGCCTTGGTATCGAAGCCGTTGGCCTTCGCCTCGGCATAGACCTCGCGAATGTCCGCCGCCAGTGCCGCCTTCTCCTCCTCGAGCCGCTCGATGCGCTCGACGATGGCGCGAAGCTGCTGCTTCGCCGCTCCCTGAGCCTCGGCGCTGTCCGCACCATTGCTGGCCGTGCCATTGTTCGACGCCATGTATGCCACGTCTCGTTACCCCCGCTTTTTCTCTTTGTCTCATCCCTGCGAATCGAACAACGCGATACTAGGCGAGGAGATACTCCCCGCAGGCCGGCTTCGCAACCATCCGGCGGGCGGTCCGGCCGTGCGCCGCCTTCGCCTGTGGACTCTCCGGCACCTTCACGAAACGCGCGCCCGGCTTCTGTCCTCCTCATCCCTCGCGGGGATGGGCCTTCTCATAGGCGGCGATCTGCTCGGGTGTCGCCTCCTTGTGATATTTCGCCTTCCACTCGTCATAGGCCATGCCATAGACGAACGCGCGGGCCTCGTCCTTGGACATGGCGATGCCGCGCGCCTCGGCCGCCTCGCGATACCAGTCGGCCAGGCAGTTGCGGCAGAACCCGGCCAGAATCATGAGATCGATGTTCTGCACATCGGTTCGCTTGCGCAGATGGTCACGCAGACGCCGGAACGCCGCCGCCTCGAGCTCGGCACGCACCTTCTCGTCGATGAAGCGCATGGGTCTTTCCTTCCTGTTCAGCCTGTTCGTTAGCACTCGGCAAGAGGGCGCCGGCTCAGCGCATTTGCGCGCCCTACCGGGCGGCGATGCGATCGGCCGCCGGCACGATCCCGCCGTCCGGGTCGCGCGCGCCCTGCCCCGCGGCGTCGCGATGCGCGATCCGCCTGAGCTCCTGCACCAGCGCGGGGTCGGCCAGAATCTCCGCCATGATCGCCGAAAGGCGCGCGGCCCATTCCCGCTGCCCCTGGGCGTTGCGGATCAGGTCCTGCCGGATCTCGACCAGCGCATGGGCAAGGCCCCGGCGTGTGCCGTGCCGGTTCATGCAATCGCCCTCGAGCTCGCCGGAATAGGGCACGTTCTCGGCCACGGTGAGCGACGGCTCGGCGGAAAGGCGCTCGAGAAGCGGGCGCACGAGCCGCGGGTCCTTGTCCCAGAGCACGGTCACATGCCAGGGCCGCGGCGTGCCGCGCCAGACATCGGTGAAGCTGTGCACCGACAGAATCACGGGCACCACACCGGCCGCCAGCGCCGCGTCGATCGCCTGATCGACGGCCGCATGATAGGGCTCGTAGAAAAGCCGGATGCGCTTCTCCCGCTCGGCCTGGTCGATCTGCCTGTTGCCCGGCACCACGGCGCCGTCCGAGAGCTGCATGATCAGGGTCGGATCGTCCACACCGCGATTGAGATCGATCAGGAGCCGCGAATAGCGCCCGAGCACCGCCGGCGCGCCGAGGGCGGCGGCCATGGCGCGCGTCACCTCTGCCGCGCCGATGTCATAGGCGATGTGCCGGGCGCACTCGCGCGCATCGAGGCCGAGCGTGCCATACCCCGGCGGGAAGGCGTTGCCCGCATGATCGCAGACGAGCACCAGGCCGCGCGCCGCATCGCCCGCGATTCGCTCGAAGGGCGGCTCGGCCGTGTGCGCCTCGCCCGTCTCGGGACCGCGCGGCCCGCTCGCCACCTTGCCATGTCCGTCCCTGTCCTGCAGCATGGCCGCACTATAGTGTCACCGCCGAGTCGAGGCCAAGACCCACCACCACCGCCGCCGAGCCCGCACACTTCCGAGCCCTGAGAGCGCCGCTCATCGCCCATGCCAGACCCCGACCACACCGACCCCGCCGCCTCGGCCAATGAGGCACGCGCCCGCCTGCTCGCCCTGTTCGAGGCCGCCGTGCAGGCCGCCCATCCCGACACCTGCCTCGCCCCGCACCTGCCCGCCCTCGGGCCGGGGGAGCGCCTGCTCGTGCTCGGGGCCGGCAAGGCCGCGGCCGCCATGGCTGCCGCCATCGAGCGCCACTTTGCCGCCTCGGGCGCTCTTGCGCGCATCTGCGGCTCGGTCGCAACCCGGCACGGCTATGGCGTACCGACGCGGCGCATTGCCATCATCGAGGCGGGCCATCCCATCCCCGACGAGGCAAGCCTCGCCGCCGGCCGCAAGGCCCTCGATCTTGCAGGCACCGCCGCGCCGGAGGACCGGCTTCTGGTGCTTCTCTCCGGGGGCGCCTCCGCCCTCTGGGCCGTGCCGTTGCCGGGCTTCGACCTCGCCGCCAAGCAGGCCATCACCAAGGGCCTGCTGGAGGCCGGCGCGCGCATCGCCGACATCAATTGCGTGCGCAAGCACCTCTCCGCCATCAAGGGCGGCGGCCTCGCCCGCGCGGCAGGGGGACGCGCCATGCTCACCCTCGCCATTTCGGACGTGCCGGGCGACGATCCGGCGGCCATCGGCTCGGGTCCGACCGTGGGCGACCCGACCACCCTGGATGAGGCCATCGCCATTGCGGAGAAGCACGAGGCGCGCCTTCCCGCCGGCACCGTGGCGCGCATAGGCCGTTTCGGGCGCGAGACGCCGGCGCCGGACGATCCGCTGTTCGCGCGAAGCCGCTATGTGCTGGTGGCCCGCCCGCGCGATGCCCTGGCCGCGGCCGCCCGCAAGGCCGAGGCGCTCGGCTATGGCGTGGAGATGCTTGGCGACGCGCTCGAGGGCGAGGCCCGCGATCTCGCCCGCCAGCATGCCGCCCGCGCGCGCGCGCATCTGGCGGCCGGCCGGCGTGTGGCCCTCATCAGCGGGGGCGAGGCGACGGTGACCGTGCGCGGCACGGGAAGAGGCGGCCCCAATCAGGAATATGCCCTTGCGCTCGCCCTTGCCCTCGACAGTGCGCCCGGGATCACCGCGCTCGCGGCGGACACTGACGGGAGCGATGGCGGCCGGGGAGCGGCCGACGATCCGGCCGGAGCGCTCGTCTTCCCCGACACCCTCGCCCGTGCCGCAGCCCGCGATCTCAATGCGGCCATTTTTCTTGAAAATAACGATTCCACAGGCTTTTTCGGAGCGCTCGGAGACCTTATGATCCGGGGCCCGACCCTGACCAATGTCAATGATTTCCGGGTGATCCTCGTCGATCCCCCCGCCTGAGCGGTCGGCCGGTGCGCAAGCGGCGCCGTCGCGCCGCCACGGGCCGGTGCGGCGAGCTGGCCGGCCGGCACGGACGAGCGCCCGCCCGGGACGTTCGCAGCCGGAACTTCGCAGCCGGAACGATGAGTCGAGGAAGACGCATGGTACGGACTTGGCTTCAGCCCAGAGCGGCGTGGCTTGCGCTCATTCTCGCGACCGTCGCCCTCGGGGGCTGCCTGGACAAGGACAGCGAGAAGCGGCCCGCGGCCGCGCCCAAGGCAAGCGCCGGTGCCACCAGGACCAGCGAGGTCACCGGCCTCAGGCTGTGCAACATGACGCCGAGCCGGGTGGGCGTTGCCATCGGCTACCGCGACAAGAACGGCTGGACGACCGAAGGCTGGTGGAACGTGCCCTCGCATAGCTGCGAGACATTGCTTGAAGGCCCCCTGAACGCCCGATACTACTACATCCACGCCGTGGACTATGATCGCGGTGGGGAATGGTCCGACAAGGCCATGATGTGCACGAGCCCGAAGAAGTTCACCATCCGCCAGACCGAGGACTGCGCCGCCAAGGGATACGAGACGGCCGGCTTCATCGAGGTGGACACCAAGGAATCGCGCGGCTGGACCATCCGGCTCACCGATCCGTCATGAACGGCCGCCTGCCCTCGCCAGCCACCGGCATCGCAAGAGGGCCATCCGAACGCCACCCGGCGCCGGGTGGGCCATTGGGGGGAGCGAACATCGCATGAGACGTGAGCGGCGGGTCAAGATCCTGGCGACCCTCGGGCCAGCAAGCTCGAACGAGGCAATGATTGCGCGCCTGTTCGAGGCGGGCGCCGACGTCTTCCGCATCAATATGAGCCATTCCACCCACGAGGAGGCCGAGGCCCTGCATCGGGCGATCCGGCATGTGGAGGAGACCCATGGCCGCCCCATCGGCATCCTCGCAGACCTGCAGGGGCCCAAGCTGCGGATCGGTGAGATCGAGGGGGGGCGGGTCACGGTGCCGGAGGGCGCCGTCTTCCGCTTCGACCGGGAGGACAAGCCCGGAACGGTCGAGCGCGTTCGCCTGCCCCATCCGCCGGTGTTCGAGGCGGTCGAGCCCGGACACATGCTCGTTCTCGACGATGGGCGGCTGCGCATGCGCGTCACCGCCAATACGGGGGATGTCATCACCGCGGACGTCGTCGTGGGCGGCCCGCTTTCGAGCCGCAAGGGCGTGAGCCTGCCCGATACCATCCTGCCTTTGAGCGCCCTCACGGAGAAGGACCGCTCCGACCTCGCCTTCGCTCTCAAGCTCGGGGTCGACTGGATCGCACTCTCCTTCGTGCAGCGGGTGGACGACGTGGCCGAGGCCCGCAAGCTCGCCCGTGGCCGCGCCGCCATCATGGCCAAGATCGAGAAACCCTCGGCGCTGGCCCAGCTCGACGAGATCATCGAGATGGCGGACGGCCTGATGGTGGCGCGCGGCGACCTCGGCGTGGAGCTTCCGGTCCAGAAGGTGCCGGGCCTGCAGAAGAAGATCACCCGAAAGGCGCGCCGGGCGGGCAAGCCGGTGGTGATCGCGACCCAGATGCTGGAGAGCATGATCACCGCGCCCATGCCCACCCGGGCCGAGGTCTCGGACGTGGCAACGGCCGTCTTCGAGGGTGCGGACGCCGTCATGCTTTCGGCCGAGAGCGCCGTCGGCCAGTACCCGGTGGAGGCGGTCGCCACCATGGACAAGATTGCGATCGAGGTGGAGCGGGACCCGAGCTATGACGCCATCGTCCACGCTCAGCGCACCACGCCCGAGCCCACCGCCGCCGACGCCATCGCCTCGGCCGCGCACACCGTCGCCGACACGCTCGGCCTTTCCGCCATCGTCTGCTACACGGCGAGCGGGTCTACGGGCATTCGCGTCGCCCGCGAGCGCCCGACCCAGCCGGTGATCGCCCTCACGCCCGTGGAGACGACAGGCCGGCGCCTCTCCATGGTCTGGGGCCTGCACTGCGTCCTCACCGAGGACCCCACGGATCTCGACGACATGGTGGACAAGGCCTGCCGCATTGCCTGCCAGGAGGAGTTCGCCCACCCGGGCGAGCGGGTCATCATCACCGCCGGCGTGCCTCTGGGAACGCCCGGCGCCACCAACATGATCCGCGTCGCCTTCGTGGAGTGCTGAGCGCGGTCGAAAGCTGAGCGCCCGCCGGCCCCGCGAAGGGACCGCCCGCTGTCGCCCGGCCGGCTCGTGCCGGATCGCTGCAGCGTGCAGGGTCGTTGCGGGAAGCCTCCTCCGGGACCGGGCCGGAGACCGGACCGCTGCCGCTCAGATCGCCTGGCCCTCGACCTCGCGGGCGAGCTCCTCGACCGCCTTGGCGGCGCCCGGCCAGAAAGGATGAATGGCGAGAAGCCGGCGATAGGCCGCAAGCGCGGCCTCCTTCTCGCCGATCTCGCGCAGGATCTGCGCCACCCCTTCGATCGCCTCGAAATGGTTGGGGTCGATGCCCAGCACCTGGCGAAGGTCCGCAAGCGCGCTCGCATAGTCCTTGGACCGATAGCGCAGATAGGCCCGCCGGCGCCAGCCTTCCGTGTAGTCCGGCGCAAGCGCGGTAACGGCGTCGAGCAGCTTGAGCGCAATGGCCTCCTCGCCGGCGGCCATCACCTTGCCGGCGCGCACCATCAAGAGGTCCACCGTCTCGCTGCCCGAGGAAGCCCAGAGCGCCTCGATCGCCTTCTGAATGACCTGGGCCCGTTCGGGCTCCGTGGCCCTGGCGAGCCGGGCATAGAGATCGGCGAGAACGCGGGCGCGTGCCTCGCGGGTCTGCGGGCCGGGCTTGCGCGGCTGTGCGGGCGCGGGCTCGGCGCCCCTGGCGCGCGGGCCCGTCTCGGGCGCAGGTGCTGCGCGCACGGAAGCGGCAGCCGCCATTGCGACAATGGCCATGACGGCCAGGGCGCAGATGCCGCGGCCCGGTCTCGATCTTCGTCGTGTCATGGGGATAACATAGCGCCAAGGCACGCCCCCGCAAAGCCCAGGGCGATCGCTCGAAAGACGTCAGCGTACGCACGAACTCCCGAGGCGCATCGCGTGCACGCACGGATAGCGCCATTGCTGCTCTCCTTCACGTCATCACCCTGCCCGGGCTTGACCCGGGGATCGGACCCGGCGATGACGAAAAGAGAGGCGATCTGGGGCTTCGAGCGATTGCCCCGAGGCAAAGCCGCCCCCTCATCGCAGTCGGGCGAAATCGTCGCGCTAACGGGCTTTTGAAGACATGTGAGGGCGAAGACCCTGTATAGCCGCATGGCAGCGAACGAGGCGGTGGACGGAAAACCGGCCCGCCGAGCCCGAGCAGAACATTCCAGGAGACCGCTCATGGCGATATTCGACGGCGCGAGCGAGGCCGCCATTCGCCTTGCCGCCTTTGCAGGCATCTTTCTCATCATGGCTCTGCTGGAGCTTGCGCTTCCGCGGCGCAGGCTGCGCTACTCCAAGGCGCGGCGCTGGTTCACCAATGTGGCGGTGGGCGCCATCGACAGCCTGATCGTCCGCCTGATGGGCGCCTTCGTGGTGCCGCTCGCCGCCGTAAGCACCGCCCTCTATGTCGAGGCCCAGGGCTGGGGCCTCTTCAACTGGCTCGACTGGCCCGTCTGGCTGGAGATCACCCTCGCGGTGATCCTGCTGGATCTGGCCATCTACGGCCAGCATGTGGCGAGCCACAAGATCCCCGTTCTCTGGCTTCTGCATCGGGTCCACCACTCGGACGTGGATTTCGACGTCACGACGGCGGTGCGCTTCCATCCCGTCGAGATCGCGCTCTCCATGCTCTACAAGATCGTGCTCGTCCTCATCCTCGGGCCTGCGCCGGTCGCGGTGGTCATCTTCGAGATCATCCTCAACGGCTGCGCCATGTTCAACCACGCCAATCTGGCCCTGCCCGGCTGGCTCGACCGCAGCCTGCGGCTCATCCTCGTGACACCCGACATGCACCGGGTGCACCACTCCGTCATCCATGCCGAGCACGACACCAATTACGGATTCAACCTGTCGATCTGGGACCGGATATTCGGCACCTACAAGGCCCAGCCCGCCAAGGGCCACGAGCAGATGCGCATCGGTCTCGAGCCCTGGCAGGACTCGCGGCCGACACGGCTCGACTGGGCGCTGCTTCTGCCCTTCCGCGAGCCGGACAGCACCGCAAGCGCCACGGGCTCGCAAGCCCAGGAGGCCGCGAAGACGCGCGAGGCCTGAGGGTTGCATCCAAGCTCGGCGTGTCCATTGCGTGACCGAGGCTGTTCGGCTGTCTCCCGTGTTCTTGCTCCACGTCATCACCCGGCGTGACCGGGTGATCCAGAGCCTGCCCCCGGCTCGATCGGGGGGCAACGAACGCGGAGCTTGCCGCTCTGGTTTGCCGCGTCACGCGCGGTAGACGCGAACGCGATAGCGCGCCCAAAGATTCAAGCTGAGACACCACCGGCCTGAGACCGGGCTTGCGTCTCAACGCGCCCCGGCGCCCGCAGTCGCCTTCGCGACGCGATGGCCGAGCTCGGCGGACAGGCTGCCCGCCTCGAGCCAGGTCTGCAGGCAGGCGGCCGCCCTGGGTGCCGCTTCGGCCTCGCCCCGATAGGCGGCCATGGCCTCGCACAACTGCTCGAACGGCGCGCCCTTCGCCATCATGTCCCACATCATCGCCTCGTCGGGGGCGAGGGGGCGAAACATGGCCATCTCCTCCCGGCGCCAGACCAGATAATGCCCGACCGCCGCGACGGTCCGGCCCTCGGGCGGCGGCTCGCCGGCATCGAGGGCCAGCCACAGCTCTGGCGCGTTGGTGGTGAAATCGAGGCGCCGACACGCGGCATGGGGGGAGAAGACCAGCCCCGGCCAGTCGTCGGAGATGATGGGGGCCAGATGCGCGCGGGTGAGCGCCGGGGCGTCGGGCGCATCGAACGCGTCATTGAGAGCCGCCTCGAGCGCCGCAAGCTCCGCCAGCTCCGGGCGCTCCGCATAGGGCGGGGCCTCGGCGAGAAAGGCGGCCATGTGCCGGCCGAACCAGCGGGCATTGGGCGTGTCGGAGGGATGGGCGGCGATATAGCGGGCTGCGAGCGCCGAGAACTGCTCCTCGCCCAGATAGAGGGCGAGCTTCTCATAATCGTTCTCGAGCACCTCGGTCAGCCGCGCACCATAGGCGTTGCGATAGACCCCGAGCAGGACCGAGCGGTCCTCCTTCGCGCTCGGTCCTGCTCGGGGTCTATCGCAACGCCTATGGTGCGCGGCTGACC
>JALUTE010000197.1 GCA_027058255.1 Methyloligella sp.
CCGCGGGCGGGCGGGAGATGACGCGCGTCACCACGACCGACCGGCGCCTCGCGCCCGTGCTTCAGGGGACGGGCGGCGGCGCGTTCTGGCCCGTGCGCGGCACGCCAGGGGCCGGTGGGCCCGGCGCGTCCGAGGCGGCGGAGATCAGGGTTCCACGGATTTCCATGCTGCGCTCGGCCCGGGTTCTGCACGGGGCCGGCTGGCTGGGCCTGAAGGATCGCGAGGCCTCGATCACCCGCGGCGTGCGCCTGACGCCCCTTTTTGCGGGCTTCGCGGCCCTTGGCCTGCTGCTCGGCCTGATCGCGCTCACCTGGTATCGCGAGGGCCGCTAATCACCGGCATCGCGAGCAACTTGGGCTGCGCGGGACGCCCCCTCTATCGCCCTGCCCTGTCGCCCCATGGCTCATCGGCGCGGGCGCGGCCAGCTCACGCGATCGCCCACCGCAAGGCCGATCTCGTCGGCCACCCCGGCCGCCAGCTCGAGAACGGCACGAACCGGACCGCCGGAGCGGATCAAGGCTTCCGAGAAGGGCTCCGTGTCGCGGGCAATGCGCCGGACCCGCCCTTCAGGGCCGATGAACACCATGTCCAGCGGGATGTAGGTGTTCTTCATCCACATGGTGACGGGCTGCGCCGGCTCATAGAGAAAGAGCATGCCTTCGCGCCGGCCAAGGCGCGTTCGGAACATCAGCCCGCGTGAGCGTTGCTCGGGGGTCATCGCGAGCTCGGCGCGAATCCGGTGCCGGCCAGAGCGGGTCTCGAGCACCACGGCCACCCGCTCCATGGCCGCCTGCGCCGAGGGGGCGTCGACAAGCGCTCCCGCGCTCACGAGGCCGACCGCTCCCCACATGGCCGCGAGAGCCAAGGCAAACGCACGCAAGAAGGGCGGAAGGGGGCTCATGGCGCCCCTCCCGCCCGACATTCGTTCCCGATCCGGCGCGCGACCTCAGTGGGTCGGCGGCACATTGCCCGGTGCTCCATCGGGACGCAACTCCGCGGCCATGAGCCCGTTCTTGCCCTTGCCCCACCGCACCTGGACGATCTGGCCCTGACGCAGCTCGGTAAAGCCGAACCGGCGCACGGTCTCCATGTGGACGAAGATGTCCTCCGTATCGCGTCCGCGGGTCAGGAATCCGTAGCCCTTGGTGCGGTTGAACCACTTGACCACGGCCCGCTCCCAGTCGCTCTCCGGCTCGACCGCCACATGGGTGCGCACCTCGCGGGACGAGGGATGATCGGCCGTGCTTTCGTCCATGCTGAGGATGCGGAAAGCCTGAAGGCCGTTGACGCCTTCGATGGCCTGACAGACGACCCGCGCATTCTGGAGCGCGGTCTGATAGCCGCCGGCCCTGAGGGTGGTCACATGCAGAAGCACATCGCCCTTCCCCTGAACGGAACCGCCCTCCCCATCGCCTACGGGCTGATCCGGAACCACGAAACCATAACCCTTCGAGGCATCAAACCACTTGATATAGCCTGTGATCTCGTAGATTGGCGGCTGCGCGTCCGCTTCTTTCGTCTTGCCGCTTTCCTTAACGTCATCAGGCGTTCTCTTTGGCGCCATGACAAGTTACCCCCGCTCCTTACTGTCGATACTGCGATCGCCCCTGCCCCCCGGTGCCCGCCGGGGAAACGAGCGGGCGCATCACAGCTGCGCGGACCATAGCATCGCCATCGAATCTGGCCACAGGAATTTCACCGCTCCCTGGCATTCCACAATCGCGCGCCGGTTTTCCGCCCCGCCTACCTGTTGCCCAACACGCTGTACCGCATCGCTTTTCATTCCGGCTTTGGCGCGACACATTTGCTGTGGAGAGACGAGAACGGCGGTGGACTGTGGGAAAGGATGCCAAATCGCCTGCCCCGCCGCAACCGAGCCAAGATGGAAAATCCGCGAATCACCTGCCCGTGGGATGCGCCGGACTCTGCCCTGGCCATTGCTGCGCCCGGCCGGCTCACGCGCATCTCACGCGCCATCACAGAACGGCGAGCATGCCCCTCGAGACCAGGGCAATCGCTTGAAAGACGTCAGCGTATGCATGGACGCCCGAGGCGCATCGCGTGCACGCACTGATAGCGCAATCGCTGCTCTCCTTCACGTCATCACCCGGCGTGACCGGGTGATCCAGGGCGGCAAGCTCGGAGGTTGCGGCCCTGGATCGCCGGGTCTGGGCCCGGCGATGACGAAAAGAGAGGCGATTTGGGGCTTCGAGCGATTGCCCCCCCTCGAGGCCCGCGGACGATTGCCCCCACCACCCGAGACGCGATAGACCTATGGGGAATGGCGTCGCCAGTCTCATCGGGAGTTGAATGCGAATGCGATATCTTCACACCATGGTGCGGGTTTCCGATCTCGAGGCCTCTCTGGACTTCTATTGCGGCAAGCTGGGACTGAGGGAGGTCCGCCGCGCCGACTATCCGCAGGGCCGCTTCACGCTGGTCTTCCTTGCAGCGCCCGAGGACGAGGCCGAGGCCCGCGAGCGGCGCGCGCCGCTCATCGAGCTCACCTGGAACTGGGACCCGGAGGACTATGGCGAGGGGCGCAATTTCGGTCATCTCGCCTTCGAGGTCGACAATATCTACGAGACCTGCGCGCGGCTGCGCGATGCCGGCGTGACCATCAATCGTCCGCCACGGGACGGGCGCATGGCGTTCATCCGCTCGCCCGACAACATCTCCATCGAGCTCCTGCAGAAGGGCGAGGCGCTCGCCCCGCAAGAGCCCTGGGCGTCCATGGAGAATGTCGGCCACTGGTAGGATTGCGAGGACGGGCCCCCATGGCCAGCTTGGAACCGGACGGGACGGCCCGCAATGCGCACGCCGCGCGGCGTAGGGCGGAGTACGGGCCGGCCGCCAAGACGCTCCACTGGACCGTTGCCGCTCTCGTCCTCGCCCTGCTCGGATTGGGCCTTGCCATGGTGCGCTGGCCTGCGAACTGGCTGTCTCCCTTGCCGCTGGCGCTGAAATCGGAGCTCTATCAGCTTCACAAATCCCTCGGCCTCACCGTGCTCGCCCTGATGCTGGCGCGTCTGATCATCCGCGCAGTGCGGGGCGCGCCGCCCCTGCCCGACACTCTGCCCGCCTGGGAGCGCCGCGCGGCCCGGATCACCCATGCCGCGCTCTATGTCCTGCTCATCGCTCAGCCGCTCATCGGCTGGCTGCTCGTCTCGGCGAGCCGGGTGCGCCTCGGATCGGTGGCGATCGCCGTGCCGACGCACTGGTTCGACCTTTTCACCGTGCCGCACCTGCCTGCGCTCGCGGCCCTTGCCCCGGCCGAGGCCGATCGCTGGGCCGGCATCTTCAAGAGCCTGCACACGGCCACCGCCATCGCCCTCACAGCCCTGGTGGCGCTGCATGTGGGCGCAGCGCTGCGCCATCACTGGGTGCTGCGTGACGACATTCTCGCCCGCATGGCGCCGCGGCTCGGCCGGAGCCGGAAAGGCCGCAGCCGCCCTCTGGCCCTCTCCCTCGCCCCCGCCCTCGCCCTCGCCCTTGCCGCGCTCGCCATCCAGCCCGTCGCGATCGCCGCGGCCGTGCCCGCCCGCGCCGCCAGCGATGGCGTGACGCCAAAGACGGCGGTGCCCGAGTGGCGCATCGACCCGGCACAGAGCGCCATCGCCTTCACGGCCCGCGTCTCGGGCCAGGCGGTCAAGGGCCGCTTCACCCGTTTCACGGCGCGAATCGCCTTCGATCCCGCGGACCCGGCGATGGCGAGTGTCGAGGTGCAGATCGATATCGCCTCCCTCGCCACGGGCCAGGCCGAGCTCGATGCGGCGCTGCGGGGCGCCGACTGGTTCGACGTCGCGGCGCATCCGCTCGCGATCTACCGGGCGCGCGGGGCGCGGCGCATGGAGGACGGCCGATATGCCCTCGACGGCACGCTCACCTTGCGGGGGGTGAGCCGCCCGCTCACGCTGCCCTTCACGCTGGAGCTCCGCGGCAGGAATGCCCTGGCGCGTGCTGCGGCTACCCTCGATCGCACGGCCTTCGGCATCGGCCCGCGCGGGGCCATATCCGGGCTGACGGTCGCGCCCGAAGTGCGTGTGGAGATCGCGGTGGCGGCTCGGCGTGCGCCTTGAGAGGGCGCGGTATGACGGCTGGCGCGAGAGAGAACAGGAAGAGGGCCTTGCGGCCTCGGCGAGAGCCCGGCGCATGCGGTGGGCGATGGCACCCCCTAGGGGAATTGAACCCCTGTTTCCAGGTTGAAAACCTGGCGTCCTGACCACTAGACGAAGGGGGCGCAGAGCCTGCGGCCGCGACGAGACCCGCCGCACCGCAGCGACGCCGCGCCGGCCCGCGGGCCGACCCGGGTCGCGCGGACCATATAGAGGCCTTTGCCGGGCGTGGCAAGGCCGCTCGCGGCCAGCGCAGGGGTGCGTCCTCGCCCCTGGCGCGAGAGCGATCCTGCAGGGGCGGCTGCCGAAATGCACCGCCAGGCCCCGCTTTTCGCAGCCACGATTAGCCAAACATTCGGCAATGGCTTGAACATCAAGGCGAAGATCGTCATGCTGGGGCTTCCTGGCCGGGGAGCGTCCGGCGTGTCATGTGGTGTTGTATGCGTCATGTTGAGTTGGGACGCCATATCCTGTTTTTCCGCGCTGGGGCACGAGACCCGGTTCGCGGTGATGTCGGCGCTCGTGCGTGCCGGCGCCGAGGGGCTCAGCCTCACGCGTCTTGCACGCCGCGTCGGCACCTCCCGGGCGAGCCTCTCGCGCCATGTGAGCAAGCTGGTGGACGCCGGGCTGGTCACGCGCAGTCGCGAAGGCCGGATGGTGATCTGTCGCGTGGACCGGGACGCGTTGGACGCGCTCGTCGCCTTCGTCTCGCGCCGCCTCTCGGCGGGCGGCCCGTCCACGCCCCGCCTCCGCACCCCGGACCGGACGTCGAAGGCCAAGCCCCGTTCCCTCGCCGCGCGTCTTCAGGCGCTGGGCACGCAGGAGGAGCGCGAGCTGGCCGGCGGTGAGCCGCAACCTGCGCCGGCCAAGGCCGAGCCGCCCGCCCTGCCCATGCCCGCGGTGGCAACGCCCGTTCTGCCACGCCATGTCATTCGCCCCCGCCGCCGCCTGGATGTGGCGGTGCGGGGCCGCAGCGGCCCGCAC
>JALUTE010000198.1 GCA_027058255.1 Methyloligella sp.
TCACCTTTCATCGAGACGTGCCGTCGCGGCCGGCCTCTCGGCCATCGCCGCGCTGCTCGCGGGGCCGGCGGATGGCTTTTCCGCGGCCTGTCCCGCGCCGCGCGATCCCACATTCGAGACCAAGATCGTCGGCGGGGCGCCGGCCCGGATCGAGCATTGGCCGGGGCAGGTGGTGCTGCGGGTGCTGGATGCGGGGACGGGCGAGGCGATCTATTTCTGCGGCGGCACGGTGATCGCATCGCGCTGGGTGCTCACTGCCGCACATTGCCTGGAGGGAATCGAGCGTGATGCGGGCGGCGTCTACGCCGATCGCAAGGGACGGCGCATGCAGATCGTGCTCGACCGCGCGGACCTCGCCGACGTTGCCCCGGCGAACATTCGCGAGCCCGTGCGCCATATCGTGCCGGAGGGCTATCGCTATGCGCCGGAGACGGGACGCGACATCGCGCTTCTGGAGCTCGATGCGCCCTGGGGCGGCCCCTTTGCGCGCCTTGCGCTCGATGCCCGGGCCGATCCGCCCACACCGCCCGGCGCGCGGGTCAAGGTCGCGGGCTTCGGCCTGCTCGCATCCCAGGCGAAGGGCGGGCGGCTCAATCGCTTTCGCCAGCGCTCGGGCGGGACGGCGGCCTTTCTCGCAGGCTCCAAGACCCTGCTCGAGACCAGCCTGCCGACCGTTCCGCTGAACGTCTGCAAGGCACGCTATGGCCGGGCGAAAATCGGCGAAGGGCAGATGTGCGCCGGCTTCGAGCTCGGCGGCACCGACACGTGCCAGGGGGACAGCGGCGGCCCGCTGGTGGCCTATGATGGCGAGGGCTGTCCCTATCAGATCGGCATTGTGAGCTGGGGCGCCGGTTGCGCCGAGGCGGGCAGCTATGGCGTCTATACCCGTGTCTCGCACTTCGCCAAATGGATCCTGAGCCATGTCGGCAAACTCGGGGCCGAAAGCGCCGGGCCGGTGGTGGCGCGCCGGGCGAGCGTGCCGGCAAGACCCGCGATCGCCCAGCTCGAGGCGCTGCTGGCCGAGGGCAAGGGGCGCGTGCGCGTGGCGCTGCGCCCGCAGGATGGCGGGCCGGCACGGACCAGGGCGCGGGTCGGCGAGCGTTTCGTCTTCGAGGTGGTGAGCGAGGTCGCTGGCCACCTCATCCTGATCGACATCGACGCCAAGGGGCGCGTGACGCAGATCTTCCCCAACAAGTATACGGCCTCGGAGCATATTCTGCGCATCCGCGCCGGCGAGGCCGTCACCGTGCCGGGCAAGGGCTATGGGTTCTCATGGTTCCGCGCCCGCCCGCCCGTGGGCCGCGGCACGCTGATTGCCATCGTCGTGCCCGAGGGCGTGCCGGTGGCGCGCTGGCAGACGCATCTGAGGCGCGAGGCGAAGGATCTGGACGCCGAGAGGACACCCACCGCCTATCTGATGGGGCTGGTCGACGGCGTGCTCGCCGAGGCGCGGCGCTGGGGCGGGGCGCGCAAGCGCGCGCCATTGCAGGGCTGGGCCTTCACCCATGTGGCCTATGAGATCACGCCCGCGCAGTGAACTCCGGCACCAATGCCGAAGGCCCGTCCACGCCGCACCTTTCCGTGACCGCCTCTCTCAATGAAGCGGGATGCGCACGCGCAGCTTGCCCGCCGGTCCGGCGCCTGTGGCCTGCATGGAGAGGCCCAGCGTGCCATCGGCGAAGGCCGTGCCGCCCATGCCGAGTGTGGCGAGCGGCATGCGCACCGAGCCCGCCACCGACCACACGTCCTGGCTGGTATCGAGGCGCCTGTAGCTCGCATCGAGCGAGGTGACGATGCGGCCCGTGAACGCGAGATCGATTCCCGCATGAGCGCCCAGGGACGAGTCCGGCGTGGAGAGCACGGTCACGCCGTTGAAGACGTCGTCCACATTGTCGAAATGCGCGGCCACCGAGGCGCCGATGCGCGGTCGCACGGCCTTGAGGGCACCCGCGCCGGGCGTGGCGATCACCGTGTTGAACTCGGGCGCGAAGGCGATCGAGCCGGAGCGGATCGTGTCGCTGCCGAGTATGGTGCCGTTCGAGAGCGCGATGGCATCGCGGTCGAGGAGGCTGTAGCTCGCGCGAAGGCGTGGATTGACCCAGGTGCGGCGCGCCAGATACCAGCGACGGTTCAGCGCAAGAAAGACGGTGTATTGATCCGCATTCACCTCGCCGCGTGCGCCGGCAAGCGTCGTCGACCCGGATACGCGATCATACAGCGCGCCCGCACTTGCCATCAGGCTTCGCCGCCCGTGCCCGGCGATGCGCCAGGCCGCGCTCACACCGACGCCGGCGCTCGTGGCATCGAGGCTGTTGGCCGTGCCGGTCATGGAGAAGGCGCCATCACGATAGCGGGCATGCGCGCCGACTGCGAGGCGTCTCGACGCGCGCCAGGCGATGCCCGCCGCCACTTGGCCCAAATGGCCTTCGACCTGGCCGGTCCGCCCCGCATCGAGCTCCCCATAGGCGCCCGAGAGCCAGACGCGATAGGGCGAGTTCGGGGTGCGCCTCCGCGCCCCGGGTGCGCCCATATTGACGCCGAGAGCGCTCTTGCGCGCCATCAGCGCCCGGATGGTGCGCGAATCGAGGGTGAAGGAGACCCTGCGCGGCGCCTCGGGAGCGGCGAAGGTGCGCTCCCACTCCGTCAGGCCCAGCGCCCCTGTCTGCCCCAGCGTCCCCGTCGCCTCGCCCGGCGCCGCAGCGGCCACGCTCCGCACACCGCCGCCACCAGATGCGCGGAAGAGAATCTCTGGATCGTCCGGACTGAAACCATTTTCCTCTTCGGTCAGCCTTCCGAGGGAACGGACATGCTCTAAGAATTCCTCTTCGGTCTGTATTCCGGCGGATTGGATATACTCCTTGAACTCCTTGTCACGCATCATTCCGAAGAGTCTGAGAAAAGTGTCCGCGATTCTGTTCTGGTCCTCGAGCGTGGGGACGTCATTGTTCCCAGTCCCAGTGCCACCCCCACCGGCGGGATTGCAGGTGAAGGTGAACGTACCGCCGGTCGAGGGTGAGGAGCCAACGAACGTCGCCGACGCCACCGGCCCGGTGACCGTTCCGCTCAGGTTTCCCGGCGTGATGGTGACACCGCCACCGGAAAAGCTTCCCGAGGTGAAGCTTCCCGAAGGCGTGAACTCGATCTTCAGGGTCGATCCGGCCGGGACATCGATGGTCACGCTGAAGGTGGTCCCGCTCGTATAATTGAAGGTGCTGACGGTGGTCGTTCCAGACTGGCAAGCAACGATCTGCGCGGCAGCCTCCGTCGCCCCGCCGATCCAGACAATAAGGGCCGCAAGCACGACGCTTGCAATCTCGAAGCTCCGGCGTCGCCCTCCTCGCGGAGCGGCCCGTTCCGCTTGTTTTGCCCGTGAAATGCGAACCAATGAAGATGAATAAGAATGCTCCCGCCGCGCCCTTGCGGCGCTCCAATCGCCCCCAGCCATCGCGGTCGACTCCCCGATCCTTTCCCGCGCTCTCGGCCTGCGCGCATTAATCCTCCCAACCAAGCGCGGCGCTGCGCGACACGGTCCCAACAATCCTTACGATAAGTGCGAATCTCGAGACTTCGCAAATTGCGCGCTGTGAACGGATCACGGAAACATGCTGGCTGTGTTGAAAATGTCACAGGGATAGAAAAAAATGCGCATGCAACGCGATGCAGCCATGAGGCGCGGCGCGCTCAGCCGCGCTCGCGCATCAGGCGGGCCTTCTGCCTCGCCCAGTCTCGGGCCTTCTCGGCCTGGCGCTTGTCGTGCAGTTTCTTTCCCCTGGCGAGGGCGAGCTCGAGCTTGGCAATGCCGCGCGCATTGAAATAGAGCCGGAGCGGCACCAGGGTCATGCCCTGGCGCTCGATGGCGCCGGTGAGCTTCTCGATCTCCCGCTTGTGCAGAAGGAGCTTTCGCTTGCGTCGCGGCTCGTGATTGAAACGCCCCGCCTGCGGGTACTCGGCGATATAGCCGTTGATCAGCCAGAGCTCGCCGTCTTCCTCCGCCGCATAGGCCTCGGCGATATTGGCCTTGCCCTCACGCAGCGACTTGACCTCGCTGCCCTGGAGCGCGAGCCCGGCCTCGAAGGTCTCCTCGATCTCGTAATTGCGCCGCGCCTTGCGGTTCTCCGCGACGGTCTTGCGCCCGTCGTTCTTGCTCTTGGCCATCGCGGGGCTCCGGTGGATGCAGGCGCGGCCGCGCTCAGGCGTCGGCGAGCGCCTCGATGCCCGCAGCGGCGAGGGCCGCGTCCACCGTCGCCCTGGCCGCATCGGAGAGCGGCGCGAGCGGCAGGCGGGTCTCCGCCGAGCAGAGGCCGAGGCGCGAGGCGGCATATTTCACGGGCCCCGGATTGGACTCGACGAACATGGCATCGTGCAGCGGCATGAGCCTGTCCTGGATCTCGAGGGCGCGGGCGAAATCGCCGGCGAGGCAGGCGCTCTGGAAGGCGGCGCACAGGCCCGGAGCAATATTGGCGGTCACCGAGATGCACCCCTTGCCGCCATGGGCCATGAAGCCGAGGGCGGTTGCATCCTCGCCCGAGAGCTGCACGAAATCCGGCCCGCTGGCCAGGCGCTGGCGCGAGGGGCGGGCAAGATCGGCGGTGGCATCCTTCACCCCGACGATGTTCGGGCAATCGCGGGCGAGCCGCGCCATGGTCTCGACGCTCATGTCGATCACCGACCGGCCGGGGATGTTGTAGATGATGATCGGAATGTCGGCGCTCTCGGCGATCGCCCGGTAGTGGCGATAGAGCCCGTCCTGGGTCGGCTTGTTGTAATAGGGCGTCACCACGAGGGCGCCATCCGCACCGGCGGCCTTGGCGTGCCGGGTGAACTCGATGGCCTCGGCCGTCGAGTTGGAGCCGGTGCCGGCGATGACGGGCACGCGTCCGGCCGTCCGCTCGATACAGAGCTCGATGACGCGTTTGTGCTCGTCATGGGTCAGCGTCGGCGATTCGCCCGTGGTGCCGCAGGGCACAAGCGCATTGGTGCCCTCGGCGATCTGCCAGTCCACGATCCGCCGAAAGGCCGCCTCGTCCAGCGCGCCATCGCGGAACGGCGTGATCAGCGCCGTGATCGAGCCCTTGAACATCGTCTCTCTCCTCCAC
>JALUTE010000199.1 GCA_027058255.1 Methyloligella sp.
CGGGTGGGCGCGCGTCAGGCGCGCCTGGCGGATGCTTCGCCTCGGATGGCGCCGCTCGGTGGCGCCGCGCATCGAGCGGCTCGTTGCGGCCGGCACCCAGGGCTATCCGCCCAAGGTGCGCCGCCGGCTGCGCATTCTCAATGTGATGGCCTATCTGATCGCCGTCTCGACCCTCGGCTATGCCATCCAGCACAGCTTCCTGGATTTCTCCACATATTGGCCGCTGGTGGTGATCAATCTCTCCCTGGTGGTGCTCGCGCTTCTCGTGCCTCTCGCGCACCCGATCCACGAGACGGCAGGGGGCCTGCTCATTGCCGGCGCCGAGTTCGCGGCGCTCTCGGCCTTCACCTATTTTCTCGGGCGCGATGCGGGCATTCAGCTCCAGTTCTTCGTCGGCGCCGCTGCGCCCTTCGTGATTTTCGGGCTGGAGCGGCTTGCCCTCACCCTCGTCATCGTCATCATCAGCCTGGCCCTGCATCTGGCCGCCTGGTTCGCCTTTCCGCCAGAGACCGCGCGGCTCAAGGTGGATGCGGACATGATCGCCTCGCTCTATGTCACGGCGGCGGTGACGACGGCGGGCCTCATTGCCGCGATCGTCTTCTACGCCTTCCGCCAGGCCGAGCGGGCCGAGGCCGAGACCGAGGCGCTTCTGCGCAACATCCTGCCCGACGGCGTGGTGAGCCGTCTCAAGGCCGCGCCGGATGCGCCCATCGCCGACAGCTTCGAGGCCGTCTCGGTGCTCTTTTCCGATCTCAAGGGCTTCGTGCCGCTGGCCAAGAGCCTCGGCGCAGAAGGCACGGTCGCCCTTCTCAACGAGCTCATCCGCGCGTTCGACGCGCTTGCGGCGCGCCACGGGGTCGAGAAGATCAAGACCATTGGCGATGCCTATATGGCGGTCTCAGGCGTGCCGGAGCCGGTGCCGGATCATGCGCCGCGCCTCGCCGCGATGGCGCTCGACATGCTCGAGACCACGGCCAGCATTGCCGAGCGGCGCGGCGTCAAGCTGGAGATTCGGATCGGCATTGCGGCGGGGCCGGTGATGGCCGGTGTCATCGGCCGTCAGAAGTTCAGCTATGACGTCTGGGGCGACACGGTCAATCTGGCGGCGCGGCTCGAATCCCACGGCGTGCCGGGCCGCGTGCATGTGAGCGACACGTTCCGCGCAGCGCTGGATGGGCCGTTCCTCTGCTCCCGGCGCGGCGTGATGGACATCAAGGGGGCTGGCCAGCGCGAGACCTGGTTCCTCGACGGCCGGGCCGCGCCGTGAGCGCCCGGGGCGGGCCACGTCCTCACCGCGGCGCGACCTTCTGGAAGAGATGCCAGACCCCGTCGGCCCCGATCACGAGCCGGTAGCCGGAATAACGGCCGTTCTTCACCATGGCGGCGGCCTCGGCGGGCGGCAGGATGCGGTAGAGCGACACCTCCTGGGCGGGTGTGAGACGGTCGAGCGGCACCTCGGCGAACCAGGGCCAGACATAGACATCGCCCTCCGCCCGGCCCTTGAGATGCACGTGGCCCGCCTCCAAGAGCTCGATGAGGAGGGCGAGAATGTCCCGCCCATTGCCCGCCACCGACATGCGCTTCCAATAGGTGATGGGGTCGAGACCGCTTCCCTCGCCTTCGGCCGGACCGATCATGGGGGGCAACTCGTTGAGCTCCAGGGGTACCCGCATGGCCTCGATGTCCCCCGACCGTGCGGCCTCGAGAATGGCCTCCCGCATCTCGGCCACCGGCACGGGCAGGGCCTCGGGGCGACCGGGCGCGGGGATGGGCGCCGATGGGCCCGCCCCGGCCTCGGGAGCCGGCGCGGCGCTGGCTATCGCACCCGGCATTGCGAATGCAAGCCAGACGATGGTGGCGGCGAGAAGCCGGCAGAGGCGGCGGCGAGAAGGGTGGGGCGTCACCATGGCGGTCCCTTTGCGCAGTTGTCGTGGCGCTCCGCCTTATAGCCCGGCGCGCCGCGTCTTGCGAGCGTTCGGCCGATGCTCCCTTCCTTCCTCTGCTCGCATCGTGCGCCCCGGCCTGTCGCAAGCGCCCTCGCCGTGACGGGCCGGAGCGGGGCAGGCCCTCGCCTTGGCCATCCGAGACCCGCCGCCGCCCGCCGAAAGCGCCGCGCCGACGGGGGGCGATTGCCGGAGAGCTCGAAATCCGGACCGCGACTTGCATAGGTCCACATTGTCGGTGTAGTCATTGCAGTTCCGTACAGTTCCGTTCATGAAACCGTTGTGTCGATCCCAGGTCGGGCTCGACGCGCATGTCGGTGTCGCAACCGCGCACGCAGTCGATCCAAGGACCAGTGCCGCAGAAGCATGGCCGTAAACCCGAATGTGCGACCGGCCCGGCGCGGAGACATTGTCTTGATCGAGATGTTGTCCCGAGAGAGCTCGACATGACCAAGCGGGACAGGCAGCAAGACACGCTCGATCTGGTCGCGGCGCTCGAGGCCAGTGAAACGCCGGACCAGGTGCACGGCTTGTTCCAGAAATTCATCGAGGATCTTGGCTTTTCCGGCACGGTGATCCTGAAGGTTCCGGAAATGGGAGAGGCGCTGGAAGACTGCATCCTGATGAATACCTATCCGCAGGACTGGTCGATCCGCTACAATGAGTCGGGTTATTTGAGCCACGATCCCATCGTCCGAGAGCTGTTCTCCACCACGCAACCCTTCTCCTAGCACCACGTCATGGAGCGGCGCACGCTCACCGACGAGGAGCGCCGCGTGATGCAGGAGGCGGCGGAGCTGGGCATGACCGGTGGTTTCGTCGTGCCGATCTACGAGACCAGCGGCCAGGTCGGCCTGGTGAGTGTTGCCGGCGACATCACGGAGATCGACGAGGGGGTGCGTAGCGCGCTGACGCTCGGGGGCATCTACGTTCACAACAAGCTCTGCGCCCTGCGCCGCGAGGGGCGCTCCCGCGATATCGGCCTCACCCGGCGTGAACGCGAGTGCCTGGAATGGGCCGCTGCGGGGAAATCCGATTGGGAGATCGGCCAGATCCTCTCCATCAGCGCCAAGACCGTCAATTTTCACATCGAGAACATCAAACGCAAATTCGGCGTCACCACCCGCATCCAGGCCATCGTGGCGGCCATGCGCCAAGGCACGCTGACCGCGCCCTGATCCTCTGCGGCCAGGCGTGAGACGCGGGCCTTTTCGCATGCGTCGGCACCGGAAGGTTTTCGTAGGGTCAGACTTTCGATCACGACCCCTTGACGTTCCAGTCACTGGAAGCACCATGTTGCGCTCAACCGATGAGGCCAATCCGAACCGAAGGGGGTTCCCATGAGCATGACGGAACAGCACAGCCACGGCGAGCGCGATCATGCACGCGCGCATGGTGGGGACCGTGGCGCGGATCACGCCAAGGGCGGCACGCATGGCGGCTGCTGTGGCGGCCACGCCGCCGCGCCGCAGGAGGCGCAGAAGCAGTCGAACAATGGCCACAGGCACGGCCATGCGCAGGGCCATGGCTCTGGCGGCGGCCACGACGGGTGTTGCGGCGGCCACGGCAAGGGCGGCCATGGCGGCGGCGCGGGAGGCGGCGGCAAGGGAGCCGGTGCGGACCATGTGACGCTCGACCCCGTCTGCGGCATGACCGTGGACCCGGAGAACCCGAAGCACAGCACCACCCATGAGGGGCGGGAGTTCTACTTCTGCTCTGCGGGCTGCAAGACCAAGTTCGAGGGGGATCCGGGCGCTTATCTCACTGCCACCGATCCCGTTTGCGGCATGGATGTGGACCGCGCCAGTGCCCGCCACATGGTCCGCCACGAGGGGGAGAAGTTCTACTTCTGCTCCGAAGGCTGCAAGACCAAGTTCGAGGCGGCGCCCGCGAAATATCTCGAGGGGCGGCCCGCGCCGGAGCCCATGCCGGAGGGCACCCTCTACACCTGCCCCATGGATCCGGAGATCGTCCAGGAGGGGCCGGGAACCTGCCCGATTTGCGGCATGGCGCTCGAGCCCATGGGCGTGCCGGCGGGCGATGAAGGGCCCAACCCCGAGCTTGTCGATTTCACCCGCCGGCTCATTGTCGGCACCATCTTCACCATTCCGCTGCTCATCATCGCCATGGGCGGCTATGTGGGTCTGCCCGTCGAGGAGTGGATCGGTGGCGCTCGCGTGGCCGCCTGGATCTCCCTCGTCCTTGCCACGCCCGTGGTTCTGTGGAGCGGCTGGCCCTTCTTCGAGCGCTGCTGGATCTCTCTCAAGACCGGCAACCTGAACATGTGGACGCTGATCGGCATCGGCGTCGGTGCGGCCTTTCTCTACAGCACCGTGGCGACCTTTGCGCCGGGCATCTTCCCCGATGCCTTCCGTGGACCGGACGGCGCGGTGGACATCTATTTCGAGGCGGCCGCGGTCATCGTCACCCTCGTGCTCGTCGGCCAGGTCCTGGAGCTCAGGGCGCGCGAGCGCACGGGGCACGCGATCAAGGCCCTGCTGGATCTGGCGCCCAAGACCGCGCGCCGTGTCAACGAGGATGGCAGCGAGGAGGAGGTGCCGCTGGACGTCGTCAAGGTGGGCGACAGGCTGCGGGTGCGCCCCGGCGAGTCGATCCCCGTGGACGGCGTTGTCGTGTCGGGCCATTCCTCGGTGGACGAGTCCATGCTGACCGGCGAGCCCGTGCCGGTCGAGAAGAGCGAGGGTGACGAGGTCACCGGCGGCACGCTCAATCGCACCGGCTCCTTCATCATGGAGGCCCAGCGCGTCGGCGCCGAGACCATGCTCTCGCGCATCGTCACCATGGTGGCCGAGGCCCAGCGCTCGCGGGCGCCCATCCAGAAGCTGGTGGACGTGGTGGCCGGCTATTTCGTTCCGGCCGTGGTCGCGGTGGCGATCATCGCCTTCATCCTGTGGTCCATCTTCGGGCCGCAGCCCGCCATGGCCTATGCCTTCATCGCGGCCGTGTCCGTGCTCATCATTGCCTGTCCCTGTGCCCTCGGCCTTGCAACACCCATGTCGATCATGGTGGCGACGGGACGCGGCGCCCAGGCGGGGGTTCTCATCCGCGATGCGGAGGCGCTGGAGCGCTTTGCCTCCGTCGATACCCTGATCCTCGACAAGACCGGCACCATCACCGAGGGCGC
>JALUTE010000200.1 GCA_027058255.1 Methyloligella sp.
TGCAGCGCATTCTGGCCAAGCGCGCACCGCGCTGAGCGCCGAGCGCAAGCCGCAAGACGAACGGGACGGCCGGCCGCCGAAGGCCGGGGCGTCCGCGTACCGGGATGTGGGTTCCGCGTCGCGTAGAGGAGTGGCGGCCGCATGGCACACGACAATGTTCAAAAGCTCGCCGAGCCCGAGATCTCCGCTCGCGCGCTCGCGTCCGACCGATTGCGCAGGGCCGTGGACCCGGCAGGGCTGGGCTTTGCGACCACGAGCGAGCTGGAGCCGGCCTCCGGCCTCATCGGGCAGGACCGGGCATTGGGGGCCATTCGCTTCGGCGCCTCGATCCGTCAGACCGATTTCAACCTCTTCGTCCTCGGCCCGCCCGGGGCGGGCAAGTCCACGGCCGTCAAGGCGTTCCTCGAGCGCAAGGCCGCCGACGAGCCGGCGCCGGGCGACTGGGTCTATGTGAACAATTTCGCCGATCCCGACCGGCCCACCGCCATCCAGCTTCCGCGCGGGCGGGCGGGCAGCCTGGCCCAGGGCATGATCGACGTGGTGGACGAGCTGCGCACGGCCATTCCGGCCATGTTCGAGTCCGACGAGTACCAGGCCCGCCTGAGGCGCATCAACGAGTCCTTTCGCCAGGCGCAGGAGGAGGCGTTCAAGGCCCTCGAAGCCAAGGCCGAGGCCGAGAACATCGCGGTTCTGCGCACGCCCACGGGCTTTGCCATGGCGCCCACCAGCGGTGGCGAGGTCATCAAGCCCGAGGTCTTCAATGCCATGGCCGAGGAGGAGCGCAAGCGCATCTCCGACAAGATCGAGGCCCTGCAGAAGGAGCTGGCCCAGATCCTCGAGCAGCTCCCCAAATGGGAGAAGGAGCGGCGCAAGCAGATCCGTGCCCTCAACGAGGAGGTGGCCGAGGTCGCCGTGCGCCAGGCGCTGGCCGAGGTCGCGGCCGCCTTCTCGGACGTGCCGGAGGTCGGCGCCTATCTCAAGGCGGTCGAGCGCGACCTCATCCACAATGTGGGGCTGTTCGTCCAGGAGGGTGAGGAGGAAGCGCAGCAGATCGTCAGCCAGCAGGTGGAGACGGCGCGCGATGCCCGCTTCCGGCGCTACATGGTCAATGTGGTGGTCACCAATGGCGAGGAGCCGGCCGGCGCCCCCATCATCGAGGAGCTCAACCCGACCCTCGCCAATCTCATGGGCCGGGTGGAGCATCTTGCCCAGATGGGCACCCTGGTCACCGATTTCCTGCTCATTCGCCCCGGCGCCCTGCACAAGGCCAATGGCGGCTATCTGCTGCTGGACGCGCGCAAGCTCCTGACCAGCCCCTTTTCCTGGGAGGCCCTGAAGCGCGCCCTCAGGCGCCAGCAGATCCGCATCGAGACCCCGGCCGAGGCAACCGGCCTCATCTCCACCCAGACCCTCGACCCCGACCCCATCGACCTCAGGGTGAAGGTGGTCCTGTTCGGAGACCGCGAGCTCTACTATCTCCTGAACGCCCTCGACCCGGAGTTCTCGCACTTCTTCAAGGTGCAGGCGGACTTCGACGACACCCTCGACCGGACCGAGGAGAACCAGGCCGCCTATGCGGGCCTGATTGCCTCGATCGTGCGCAAATACGGGCTGAGGCCCGTCGCGTCGGCGGGCGTAGCGCGGCTCATCGAGGAGGGCTCGCGCCTCGCCCACGACGCGGAGAAGCTTTCCATCGAGATCGGCAAGCTCGCGGACATCGTGCGCGAGGCGGATTTCTGGGCCATGGAGGCCGGCCGCGACATCATCTCCAGGGCCGATGTGGAGCGCACCATCGAGGAGCGCACCCAGCGCGCCGACCGGCTGCGCGACAAGGCGCAGGAGGCGATCCGGCGCGAGATCATGCTGGTGGACACCGACGGGGAGCGGGTCGGCCAGATCAACGGGCTGAGCGTGATCACTCTCGGCGATTTCTCCTTCGGCCGGCCGAGCCGCATCACCGCCCGGGTGCGCGTGGGACCGGGCCGTGTTACGGACATCGAGCGCGAGGTGGAGCTCGGCGGGCCGCTCCACTCCAAGGGCGTGATGATCCTGTGGGGCTTTCTCGCAGGGCGCTATGGCCAGACCATGCCGCTGGCGCTTGCCGCGAGCCTCGTCTTCGAGCAGTCCTATGGCGGCGTGGATGGCGACAGCGCCTCCTCCGCCGAGGTCTATGCGCTGCTCTCCGCCCTCTCGGGCGTGCCCATCCGCCAGGGGCTGGCGGTCACGGGCTCGGTCAACCAGCATGGCGACGTGCAGGCGATCGGCGGGGTGAACGAGAAGATCGAGGGCTTTTTCGACATCTGTGCTCAGCGCGGACTCACCGGCCGGCAGGGCGTGCTGATCCCCAAGGCGAATGTGCAGCATCTCATGCTGCGCGAGGACGTGGTGGAGGCGGTGAATGCGGGCCGGTTCCGCGTCTTCCCCATCGCCACCATCGACGAGGGAATCGAGATCCTCACCGGCATGCGTGCCGGGCGGCGGCCCGATTCCCGAAGCGCATTTCCAGAGGGCACCATCAACCGCATGGTGGAGGATCGGCTGCGCGCCTTCGCCGAGGCACGCCGGGCCTTCGGGGGCGAAAAGGCGAATGGGGGCGGCAATGATGGAAAGGCGACCTCATGAGTGACAATGCCGTCGGCTCACAGCCAAGCCGCGATGCTCGGGACGGCACGCAGGCCCGCGGGCCTGCCGGCATTCGCCGCATCGTCCTGCAGATCCGCTCGAGCGCCCCCAATCGCCTGGCGCTGGAGGTGGCCGTGGGTCTCGCCCGCGACCTGCATGCCGAGCTCGAGAGCCTCTTCATCGAGGATGAGAAGCTGCTCTCCCTCGCCCATCTGCCCTTTGCCACCGAGATCTCCTTCACGGGGCGCCGGCAGCGCCCGCTTGCGCCGTCCGTCCTGGAGCGCGAGCTCGCGCTCTCGGCCGCTTCCGTGCGCCGCATGATGGAGGCCATGGCGCGCACGGCGGAGATCATGCTGAACTTCGAGATCGTGCGCACCCGCCCCGAGCGCGCCCTCGCCACCCATTGCCCGGCGGGAAGCATCGTCGCCCTGGCCGAGCCCTTCACCCCTTCGCAAGTCGCTGTCATCCGCCGCCTTTTCGCCAGGGCTCCCGATCTCTCCGGCGTTCTGCTCGTCGGCCCCGCGGCGCGGCGCCGGCCGGGCCCCATCGTGCTCGCCGTGGAGGATATCGCCCGGCTCCCCGCCATGCTCACCATGGCGCGGCGCATCGCCGGTGGCGGCGGCGAGCAGGCCGCGCCCCGCATCGTGGTGCTGCTGGTCGGGGACAGGCGCGCCAGTGCCCGACAGATGGCGGAGGAGGCCCGCGCGATCCTCGGCGCCGGCTCGGACATCGAGATCGTGCTCGCCGAGGCGATCCGGGGCGAGGCGGCAGTGATCGCCGAGGCGCTGCGCCGGGTGCGTGGCAGCTTCACCCTTGCGCATATCGGGGGTCTGCTCGCCCCGGGAGAGGGCGACCTCAAGGCCCTCGCCATGGCGCTCGAGACCCCCCTCCTGCTCATGCGCTGACGGCGCGCCGATCAACGGGGCGCGTCTCGCATGCGGGGATAATCCCCATCTCCCAACTCGTGCCGCATTGACCGGCTACAAGGGCACGCACATAATCCCTTGCGTCGGCACGCAATCCCTGGCGCAGGCGAGGTGTTCGGCCACGACCATGCGGCCCGCCACCTCGAGGATGAGCGCAAGAGCTCCTCCCCCGGGAGGATCGTTCGTAGCTTGGAGATAGACGGCATGTCCATGACGAGCGCGCTCCGACCGGGATCGGCGGCGGCCACGCAGCGTGCGGCTGTCGTCCCGCCGAACGTGGTCGCGCGCATGGCAGCTCGCACGGCATGGGCGGCCCGCACGGCATGATGGAGCCCGCAAACAGGCCGCGGCGCAGCCGATCCGCGTGGTGGCGCCTTGGCGCCAGCGCCGGCGTCGTGCTCGTTGTCGCCGGTGCGGGGCTCGCGCTGCATCGCAGCGCCGCCGTCCATGCCCAGGGCTGGGACGAGGAGCATTGGAGCGGCAGCGAAGGCTGGGATACCCCGCAACCGCGTGCCCGGCCACGGCGGCGGGCCGCGCCCGATCCCCATGGCGCCGGCCCACCTCCGGTCTCGCGCAGCCCATCGCCCTACGCGCCAGCGCCCTATCCCTATGGCGGCAGTGGAGCCAGAGCCCGCTCGGGCGAGCCGGCTCCCTTTGATCGGGGCGCGCCACCCATGACGGCGCGCCAGCGTTACTGCATGCAGCTCGAGCAGGAGCTTGCACGCGAGTGGAACATGGCCAACCGCTCGACGGAGGTTCTGCCCAAGCTGCGCCAGGAAATCCGCAAGCAGGACCGCATCTACCAGCAGAGCCGCGCCCGTGCCGAGCGCGCCAATTGCTATGAATATTTCCTGTTCTCGAAGACCCTGCGGCGCACGCGCCGTTGTCTGCGCCTCAACGCCAGGATCGAGGAGGCCCGGCGCGCGCTCGCACGCCTGCAAGCCGAGATGCAGGCCATCACCAGCGCCCGCAACCACAGCGGGCGGCGTGACGAGCTGATCTCGGCGCTGGCCCGCAATGGTTGCGGCGAGCAATATACCCGCGAGGCGCGGCGGCGCTCGTCCTTCTTCAACTTCTGGAACAATGAGGAAGACAGCGGCGACGCCGGCTATGGCGGCCTCAGGCGCAAGAAGGGCATCCTGCCCTTCGCGACCTACCGCACCATGTGCGTGCGGCTGTGCGACGGCTATTATTTCCCCGTCAGCTTCTCGACCCTGCCGAACAAGTTCGCCAAGGACGCGTCCGTCTGCCAGTCGAAATGCGCGGCCCCGGCGGAGCTGTTCGTCTACCAGAACCCCGGTGAGAACGTCGATCAGATGGTCTCGCTCACCGGCCGCCCCTATTCCGAGATCCAGAACGCCTGGCGCTATCGCAAGGAGTTCGTGAAGGGCTGCTCGTGCAAGACGGCGGAATATCGCCCGGACGTTCTCGACGGCACGGGCGCAGGCGGCATCGCGTCGGATCCATCCGGCCCGGCTGGCGGATCGCCAGGTGCCGGGCGCAGCGGTCCGGCGCGGCGCAACGGGGCGCCCACTCCCGGTGCCAACCCGTTCCATGAAGAGGATGGCGAGGACTCCGGAGCCGGGAAGAGCGGCAAAAGCGCAGCGGGCACGGGCAGCCGCACACAGGCGCGTGCACGCGCCCCCGTCACCTCGGCGACACCTTGATCGCGCAAGCCGACCCATGGCGCGGGGCGAGGCGCTGGCCGTGTCCCCCACGCCCGGTGCGGTGTGCGCGCCTCCCTGTCCAACTCGGCCACCCCACGGCAATGATCTCGGCAAGCGAAAGGCGCGACCTGCGCGGCCGTAACGACGCATCGTCGGGGCAATGCGCTCGGACACCTCGAGAAACTCGTCATTGCCGGGCTTGACCCACTGCTGTCCGGTTCATCATGAGGGGAGCTCCAGAGGCATTTGGCGCGGGTCTCGAGGAGCGGGCTCGGGCGGGGCATGGAGGCTGTGGATGGGGCGGCGATGCATGAGGTTGAGGCAAACGAGATGGGCGAAAGCCGAGAGCCTCTGAATGGCGCCCTTTTGGTCGAGATAGGCGAGATGGAGCAGCAGATAGGCAATGAGTGCGGCGAAAAGCTGGATGCGCACTGCGTTCTCCGAGGCGCCGAGGACGTGCCCGATTTCGAGGTTCTGCTTGATCCACTTGAAGACGAGCTCGATCTGCCAGCGCTCCTTGTACAGCTGTGCGATCTCCTCGGCCGGCGCATCGAGATCGTTGGTCACCAGGCGGATCGTCTTGCCGCTGGAGATGCGCACGGCGATCTCGGTGGACCGCTTGAGGCGTGTGACGAAGCGGCAGCCGGCGGCGTCGAGCTCGGCCCACCAAGCGTAATCATAATACGCCAAATCAAAGACATAGGTCGCGCCGGGCGCAATCTCGAGGTCTTTGACGACGGTGATGTCGTTGACGTTGTCGGCCGTCACCAGCGCCATGACGGGCAGCGTCTGGCCGCTGTCGAGGACGATGGGCCGCTTGGCCGCGACATGGTTCTCGCTGAAGCGCGCCCAGCCCTCGCTCAATGGCGACAACTTGATCTTGGTGGAATCGAGCAGGCGCGTGGCGTGGGCCATTTTTCTCCGCACGCCGCGCGTGGCCATGGGGAGCATGTCCTGGAAGAGATCGGCGAAGAGCTGCCATGGGCGCCTGGCGTTGGCGTCGGCAAGCGTGGTGCGCGGGACAGCGAAGCCTCATTGCTCATGCTGCATCCATAGGCCCGCAAGGCACCGCATCGCCCATGTGTTCGCGCGAGTCCGCAAGTTCCCGTGACGCTTGCACTTCCGGGCGCGCCGGCGCAAAGTAGACCCGTGCCGGTGCGGCGCGCGGCAGCGTGCGGCACACGGCGCAGGCCGCGGGCGGTCCTGGCGCAGCGCATGAAGACGCGTAGAGACGTGATGCGAGTACGGGCGCACACATGATCGACGGTTGGGTCATCATCACGGCGGCGCTCGCCTATATTGGCTGCCTGTTCGGGGTCGCCTGGCTCGGCGACTGGCGCCGGCGGAGCGGGACGAGCTGGCGCGGCCGGCCCGTCATCTACTCCCTCACCCTTGCCGTCTACTGCACCTCCTGGACCTTCTTCGGCTCCGTCGGCCTCGCCGCGACGTCGGGCTTCGACTTCCTGCCCGTCTATATTGGCGCCATCTTGATGATCGCCATCGGCTGGCCGCTGCTGCAGCGCATCGCCCGCCTCGCCAAGAGCCAGAACACCACCTCCATCGCCGACTTCATCGCCGCCCGCTACGGCAAGAGTCCGGCAGTGGCCGCCATCGTCGCCATCATCGCCGTGGCCGGCACGCTCCCCTATATCGCGCTCCAGCTCAAGGCCGTCTCGACATCGGTCACGACCCTTCTGGCGCCCCCCGGCCTGCCCCAAGACGGCGCCGCGAGCGCGTCGGCCTCGAGCCTGCCCCTTGGCGACATCGCCTTTGCCGTCTCCATGCTCATGGCTGCCTTCGCCGTGCTGTTCGGCACCCGCCACGTGGACGCAACCGAGCACCAGGAAGGCCTGATGCTCGCCATTGCCACCGAGAGCATCGTCAAGATCGTCGCCTTCCTGGCCGTCGGAATTTTCGTCACCTTCTTCATGTTCGGCGGCCTTTCGGATCTTTTCGAGCGGGTGCAGGCCCGGCCCGATATCGTCGCCCTGTTCTCGCGTGGCTTCCATGGCGGCAAATGGCTCACCATCACCTTCCTCTCCCTGGTGTGCATCATCCTCCTGCCGCGCCAGTTCCACGTTGCCGTGGTCGAGAACAACAGCGAGCGGGAGATCCGCACCGCAGCCTGGCTCTTTCCACTCTACCTGGTGGTCATCAATCTCTTCGTCGTGCCCATCGCCATGGCCGGGCTGCTCGCCTTTCCCTCCGGCGGCGTGCCGGCCGACATGTTCGTCATGGCCCTGCCCATGTCCGTCGGCGCCAATGTCATGACCATGATCGCCTTCCTCGGCGGGCTCTCGGCGGCCACCGCCATGGTAATCGTCGCGACCGTGGCGCTGGCGATCATGATCTGCAACGATCTCGTCGTGCCGCTCATCCTGCGCCACAAGGTGCAGAGCGGCGTGGACATGAGCGGCAAGGGCGACGGCATGGAGGAGATGGCCCCCCTCTTCCTCAACATCCGCCGTTTCGCCATATTCGCGGTCCTGGCGCTGGCCTACGCCTTCCACCGCATGCTGGCGGGCCCCTACATGCTCGCCTCGCTGGGCCTGCTCGCCTTCTCCGCCATCGCCCAGTTCGCACCCGCCTTCTTCGGCGGCCTGATCTGGCGCCGTGCAACCGCACGCGGGGCCATTGCAGGCATCCTCGCCGGCTTCTCGGTCTGGGCCTACACCCTGCTGCTGCCCTGGTTCGTCAAGGCCGGGCTGATGCCGACCACCCTGCTCGAGCACGGCCCCCTCGGCATCTCCTTCCTGCGCCCGCAGATCCTGTTCAATCTCGAGTTCGAGCCCCTCACCCATGGCGTGGTGTGGAGCCTGTTCGCCAATATCCTCGCCTATGTCACGGTCTCGCTCCTGCGTGCGCCCCAGCCCATCGAGCGCCTTCAGGCCAATGTATTCGTGAGCGACGAGTTCGCCCGCCCGACGGCGCCGGCCTTCCGGCTCTGGCGCACCTCCGTCTCCGTGGAGGACCTGATGCGCACGGCGGCCCGCTATGTGGGCGCCGAGCGGGCCGAGCGCTCGTTCAAGGAGTATTTCGCCACCCGCGACGTGCCGTTCCAGCCCCATGCGGAGGCCGATGTCCAGGCCATGCGGTTCACCGAGCACCTGCTCGCAAGCTCCATCGGCGCGCCATCCTCGCGCCTGGTGCTCTCTCTGCTGCTGCGCCGGCACAATGTGGGCCACCAGTCCGCCCTCAAGCTGCTCGATGACGCCTCCGAGGCGCTCCACTACAACCGCGATCTCCTGCAATCGGCCCTCGATCACGTGAGCCAGGGCATCTCCGTCTTCGACAAGGACATGCGGCTCATATGCTGGAACCGGCAGTTCCGCGAGCTTCTGGACCTGCCCGTCGACCTCGGCCGCGTGGGCGTGCCCCTCGATGTGATCGTGCGCTATTGCGTCGAGCGCTCGGATGTGCCGCCGGCCCGGCTGGAGCAGACCATCTCCGAGCGCCTGCACAAGCTCACCAAGGCGGGCGAGGCCTATCAGGAGCGCCTGCCGGGCTCCGAGCGCGTGCTCGAGGTGCGCACCACCACCATGCCGCAGGGCGGCATCGTGACCACCTACACGGACATCACGGAGCGCGTGCGGGCGGCCGAGGCTCTGGCCCGCGCCAACGAGACGCTGGAGCGGCGCGTGCGCGAGCGCACCTCCGAGCTCACCCATGTGAACCGCGCGCTTGCCGAGGCAAAGGCCAAGGCGGACGAGGCCAATCTCGACAAGACCCGCTTCCTCGCCGCCGCCAGCCACGACATTCTCCAGCCCCTCAATGCGGCCCGGCTCTACACGACCAGCCTGGTGGAGCGCATGCAGGACGGCTCCGAGGCCAAGCTCGTGCGCAATATCGACGCCTCGCTGGAAGCGGTGGAGGAGATCCTCGGCGCCCTCATCGACATCTCCCGCCTCGACGCCGGGGCCCTCTCTCCCGACGTCACCTCCCTTGCCATCGGCGAGATCTTCGAGCAGCTCGAGGTCGAGTTCGCACCGCTTGCCCAGGAAGCGGGCCTCGATTTCCGCATCGTGCCCACGAGCGCCACCGTGCGCTCGGACCGCCGGCTGCTGCGCCGCGTGCTCCAGAATCTGGTCTCCAACGCCATCAAGTACACCGAGAAGGGGCGGGTCGTGCTCGGATGCCGGCGCCGGAATGGAGAGATCGTCGTGCAGGTCGCCGACACCGGCCCCGGCATTCCCCGGGGCAAGCAGGCGCTCGTCTTCAAGGAGTTTCAACGCCTCCAGAACAACCTCAACGGCGCCCACGGCCTGGGTCTCGGCCTCTCCATCGTCCAGCGCATCTGCCGCGTGCTCGATCACCCGATCGCCATTACCTCGGAGCCCGGCAAGGGCACCATCTTCTCCGTGACCCTGCCGCTCGCCCAGGCCGTCGAGGTGCCGCGCCGATCGGAAAAGCGCGCCTCGGCCGGCGATCACGTGACGGGCTGCATTGCGCTTTGCATCGACAATGAGGTCTCGATTCTCGACAGCATGGAGACCCTGCTCTCGAGCTGGGGCTGCCGCGTCTACAAGGCGCGCAGCACGCCCGAGGCCGTCGACCTCGTCCGTCGCGGCGTGGTCGAGCCCGAGGTGATCCTGGCCGACTATCATCTGGACGACGGCACGGGGCTCGAGGCGATCGACGCGGTGTGCAACGAGGTCGGGCACGACATCACAGCCATCGTGATCACCGCCGACCACACCCCGGAAGTGCAGGGCGACGTGCGCCAGAAGGGGCTGCAGCTCCTGAGAAAGCCTCTCAAGCCCGCCGCCCTTCGCGCCGTGATGGCACAGGCCCGCCTGCAACGCGCCGCCGCCGAATAGGCCGGAAAGGCAGACTGCCTATCGTGGCGAGCCGGGCTCCCCCGGATCGCGCTCGATTGCCCCCCGGTGCCCGCGCCCCATCCACCGACAGCACCAGTTCAGCCCGCATCGTAATCTCTTGTTTACCCTTGCCGGTCAGGATGGGGACGGTTTTCGACACGCCATCGCCGAATGCCATCCCTGCAAGGGAGGATAATGCCTCCCGCCGAGCGGATGCGACGGGCGATCGGGCCTCAGTCTGTCAGTAGCGTGAGTAGAGTAGCGTCATGGTTCAATGCGTTCTCGTCGTCGATGACGACCCGGCACAGCGCCGAATCCTGGAAGAGACCATCAAGAGGTTCGGCTATCGAACGCTGACCGCCGATGGCGGCGAGTCCGCCATCGCCCTTCTGGAAGGCTCCGACGGCAAGGACATCTCCCTCGTTCTTCTCGACCTCGTCATGCCGAGCATGGATGGCATGGCGGTTCTGGAGAAAGTGGCCGGCAAGCCGGGCATGCCCCCCATCATCGTGCAAACGGCCCATGGCAGCATCGACGCCGCCATCGCCGCCATGCGCGCCGGCGCAGTGGACTTCGTCATCAAGCCGGTCGCCCCCGAGCGGCTCGAGGTCTCCGTGCGCAATGCTCTCAAGATCGGGGCGCTGGAGGGGGAGATCACGCGCATCAAGCGCAAGGTCTCCGGCACGCTCGGCTTCGACGATCTCATCATCCGCGACGAGGCCATGGCCCGCGTGGTGGCCCTTGGCAAGCGCGCCGCCGCCTCCAACATTCCCGTCCTCATCGAGGGCGAGTCGGGCGTGGGCAAGGAGCTGATCGCCCGCGCCATTCAGGGCGAGAGCGAGCGCCGCGCCAAGCCCTTCATCACCGTCAATTGCGGGGCCCTGCCGGAGAACCTGGTCGAGAGCATCCTGTTCGGCCATGAGAAGGGCTCCTTCACCGGCGCGGTCGCCCAGCGCAAGGGCAAGTTCCAGGAGGCCGACGGCGGCACGCTGTTCCTCGACGAGGTGGGCGAGCTGCCCCTCGATGCCCAGGTCAAGCTTCTGCGCGCCCTTCAGGATGGCGAGATCGACCCCGTGGGCGCCAAACGACCCCAGAAGGTGGATTTCCGCCTGATCTCCGCGACCAACCGCGACATGATCGCCCTGGTGAAGGAGGGGAAGTTCCGCGAGGACCTGTATTACCGGCTCAACGTCTTTCCCATCTGGGTGCCGCCGCTGCGCGAGCGCAAGGCGGACATTCCCGAGCTCGCCCGCCACTTTCTCACTCAGTTCGCGGCCGAGGAGGGGCGCAGAATCGACGGCTTCGACGATGCCGCCATGCAGCTTCTCCAGAGCTATTCCTGGCCCGGCAATGTCCGCCAGTTGGAGAATGCAATCTTCCGCGCCGTGGTCCTCGCCGACGGGCCCAAGCTGACCGTGGACGAGTTTCCGCAGATCGCGGCCCATGTGGAAGGCTTCGAGGTTGCTGTGCCGCCCGCCCCGGCGCCGGCCAAGGAGGCGGAGGGCACGCCCGACGGTCCCGCCGTCCTCGGCGCCGAGAACACGGTGCCGCGCACGGTCGAGCTTCCCACCGACGACGGCCGGCGCACGATCGGCATTCAGGCCGTGACCGATAGCGGCGACATCCGCCCGCTCGAGGCCATCGAGGCGGACATGATCCGGCTGGCGCTCGGGCGCTATCGCGGCCACATGACGGAGATCGCCAAGCGCCTCGGCATCGGCCGCTCGACGCTCTATCGCAAGATGCGCGAGTTCGGCCTGGAGGGGCGCGCCAACTGAACCGCGCCCTCCCATCGGCCGGGCGATCACGAAATTGCGAACCCGGCCGGCTGGAAGCGCGCACCGTCCGTCCGTATGGTCTTGCCAGGCCCCGGGAACATGGGCGGCGGGCTCTCGCAGGAGGGGAGGCGAAACACGAGGGGCAAGGCAGTGTCGGGGACGCGGCGAGGTCCGTGCACAAATGCCACAGTCGCGGCAAAACCCGACACCGTACAGCCTCCGGACCGGCGCCTGCGCTGGTCAACATATCGACCCTGGGCTAGTTTGACCTCTCCTGCGGAGAGGCCCCAAGAGAAGGTGATACCCGTGTTTGCCACCACCATGTCACGTAGCACATTCGTTCTGCCCGTCGCGCTCGGCCTCGGGCTCGGCGCCCTCTCCTTGCCGGCGGCGGCGGTGGAGCCTGGCGCGCCGGATCGGTTGATCTCGGCCGAGGAGGCGGTCAGCGCCCGCTTGCTCCGCCGCCTGGCGGACGAGGGGCGTTCGCTCAAGGGGCGCGAGCACGAGGAGAGCCGAGGCCTGGCAGCCTTCTATGCCGCCCGGCACGGCAAGATGGTCTGGGTCTCCCGCACCGGCTTGAACAAGCGTGCCCTCGCCGCCATGGACGAGATCGCGCGCGCGGACGATTATGGATTGAGAGCCAGGGATTTTACCCTGCCCGACCGCAGCCTCGCCGAGCCGGGCACCGTGCTCGATCCCGACCGCATGATCGAGGTGGAGCTCACCCTCAGCCGGGCCGTGCTCAAATATATCCGCCATGCCCGGGGCGGGCGGGTCGAGCCGCGCAAGATCAGCCGCAATCTCGACTACGATCTGAACCTGCCCGATCCCGTAAAGGTGATGGAGCGCATGGTCGGCGCGGATGATCCGGCCGCGGTTCTGCGCGACTATCATCCCAAGCATCCGCAATTCGAGCGCCTGCGCCAGGCTCTGCTCGCACGCCGGGGCAGCAGCGAGCCGGGGGTGGCCAAGGTGCGCCTGCCAAACGGTCCCGCCCTCAAGCCTGGGATGCGCCATGCTCAGGTGGCGCTCCTGCGCAAGCGCCTCGGCCTGCCCGTGCGCATGAATCTGAGCACGCCTTCGGCCGACCCGGAGCGTTATGACGAGGCCCTGCTCAAGGCGGTGCGCGCCTTTCAGAAGAAGCGTGGCCTGACCCCCGATGGCATTGTGGGTCCGAGCACGCGCCGCGCCCTCAACGGCGAAAGCCGCGCGGCCACCATTCAGAAGATCATCGTCAACATGGAGCGCTGGCGGTGGATGCCGGAGAAGCTCGGCAAGTTCTATGTCAATGTGAACATCCCCGAGCAGATCATTCGCGTCTACCGCAACGGCAAGCCCTTCCACACCGAGCGTGTGGTCGTGGGCAAGCCCAGCAAGGCGACGCCCGTTTTCTCGGATCAGATGGAGTTCATCGTCTTCCATCCCTTCTGGAACGTGCCGAACTCCATCAAGAGGGAGGAAATCCTCCCCTATCTCAAGCGCAGCACCACCAGCTCCTTCTGGGGGGGCGGAGGACGGCCGCGGGTCCTGGTGCGCAACAATCTCTACGTCAAGCTGAACGGCCGCAAGATCGATGCCTCGAAGGTGGACTGGTCGCGGGTCGATATCCGCCGCTATCACTTCTATCAGCCGCCCGGAGGCAAGAACGTGCTCGGCTTCGTCAAGTTCATGTTTCCGAACAAGCATTCGGTCTACATGCACGACACGCCCCAGCGCCATCTCTTCAACCAGCCCGTGCGTGCCGAAAGCCATGGTTGCATGCGGATCCGCAACCCTCGCCGGCTGGCCGAGATTCTGCTCGCACATGACCGGGGCTGGCCGCCGGCGACCATCGGACGGCTCATCGCAGCCGGCAAGAACCATCGGGTGAATCTGAAAAACCCGATCCCCGTCCACATCACCTATTTCACGGCCTGGGTGGACGACCAGGGACGGCTGCGCAGCTATGGCGACATTTATGGTCATGACCGGCGCGTGGCCCGGGCCCTGGATGGCAAGGTTCTCCTGGTCTCCAATGCCGGCGCCCGGGCGCCGCGAGCCAAGCATCGGCGCAACCGCTACGCCCAGCGCGAGCGCCAGCAGTCGAGCGCCGAGTTCTTCCGGCGCCTGTTCCAGGACTTCTGAGATATACGCCACCCCGCGGCCAGCCGGCCTCGGGCGGACAATGGACAGCCAACGCCGGAGCCCGATCCGGGTTCCGGCGTTTCGTCTTTTGGCGGTCCCGATTCCGCCGCCGCCCGGTCGGGAACCGCTTGCTCAAGGAGGGCGGCGCGGGTGCGACCGCGGCTCGGCTGGGCATTGCGGGCGTTCCCCTTGACATCGACCGGGCCCGGCCCATAAATGCGACATCGTCGGGCAAGGGGCCGTAGCTCAGTTGGGAGAGCGCAGCGTTCGCAATGCTGAGGTCAGGGGTTCGATTCCCCTCGGCTCCACCAAA
>JALUTE010000201.1 GCA_027058255.1 Methyloligella sp.
CGGAAAGACCGGCGGCGGCGGCGGGCGCAGGATCGCGCGCAGCCGCACCGCCTGGCCCGGCGTGAGACGGGGAGCGCCGCCGCGCAGCGTCAAGCGCACCCGCTCGGGCCATGCATCGCCCCGGCCTTGCGCCGCGCCCCGGACCTGCGCCCCCTTCCCCTCCACGGAGAGAACACGCATGGTGAGGCGCCAGCCCTCGCGCCCCTTGGGTGCCATCCGCTCCAGCCAGCCGGTGAGGGTCACGGGGCCGATCGTGCGGGTGAGAACGGGCGCGCGCACCCATTCGGTGCGCAGCTTCGCCGCGGCCAGGCCGAGGCTCGCCCACAGGAGGGCGCCGGCCAGGGCCATGGCGAGCGTGCCCCGGCACACCGCGACCTTGATCGCCACCGCCGCCAGCACCGGCGCGAGCGCCACGGCAAGGCCCGGCTCGCGCGGCAAGGTGAAATAGAAGGCGATGCCGAGGCCGAAGAAGACCGGGCACCAGAGCACCCAGCGATCGCGTTCAGCCTCCAGCGCTTCGGCGAGCCCCCTCAAGGCCCTTCCGGCCGGCCGCCCCGAGGCAAGCGGCCTTGCAGCACCGTCACCCGCCCTCGCATCCACGGCCCGATCCCCCTTCCCCGACCATGCACCCGGCTGGCCATGCGGCCACGCCGAGACCCCCGACTGGCGCGCTTGCCCGCACCGGCAGCCCGTACGCATGGCCCAGCGCGCGCGATTGTGCTAAAGGGACGGCCGCCACGGGCGCTTTTCCTTATCTCCGCTCCAACATATTCCAGCACGAGATCAGCCTTGGGACCAGACGCCATGACCGATGCGGTGGTGACCCGTTTCGCCCCGTCTCCGACGGGCTTCCTGCATATCGGCGGCGCGCGCACGGCGCTGTTCAACTGGCTCTATGCCCGCGGCCGGGGCGGTACCTTCCTGTTGCGCATCGAGGACACGGACCGGGCACGCTCGACCAAGGAGGCCATCGACGCCATTCTCGACGGGCTGAAATGGCTGGAGCTCGATTGGGACGGGGCGCCGCATTTCCAGCATGAAGGGGCGGAGCGTCATCGCGAGATTGCCGAGCGCCTGCTCGCCGAGGGCAAGGCCTACAAGTGCTTTGCGACCCCCGAGGAGCTCGCTGCCATGCGCGAGAAGGCGCGCGCCGAGGGGCGGGCGCCGGGCTATGACGGCACGTGGCGGGACCGCGACCCCTCCGAGGCGCCGGCGGGCGTGGCGCCCGCCATACGCTTCCGCGCCCCGCGCGAGGGCGAGACGGTGATCGAGGATCGCGTCCAGGGGCGGGTGGTCTTCCAGAACAAGGACCTCGACGACCTGGTGCTGCTGCGCTCGGACGGCTCGCCCACCTACATGCTCTCGGTGGTGGTGGACGACCACGACATGGGCATCACCCATGTGATCCGGGGCGACGATCATCTCACCAATGCGGCCCGGCAGAGCCAGATCTACGAGGCGCTGGGCTGGGCGCGGCCGGTCTTCGCCCATGTGCCGCTCATCCACGGCCCCGACGGCGCCAAGCTCTCCAAGCGCCACGGAGCGCTCCGCATCGAGGCCTACCGGGCCATGGGCTATCTGCCGGAGGCCCTGCGCAACTATCTCGCGCGCCTCGGCTGGAGCCATGGTGATGACGAGATCATCTCGACCGAGCAGCTTCTCGAATGGTTCGATCTCGACGGCATCGGCCGCTCGCCGGCCCGTTTCGACTTCAAGAAGCTCGAGCATCTCAACGCCCATTACATCCGCGAGAGCGACGACGAGGCCCTTGTGCAGCGCATCAAGGACCTGCTGCCGGAGCGCGAGGACGGCGCCGCGCTCCTCTCCGAGATCAATGATGAGGGCTGGGAGAAGCTGCACCGCGCCATGCCCGGCCTCAAGGCCCGCGCCAAGACGCTGGTCGAGCTGATCGACAATGCCCGCTTCCTGTTCGCACGCCGCCCGCTCACCCTCGATCCCAAGGCCGCCAAGGTGCTGGACGAGACCGCGCGCAAGCATCTCGCCGCCCTTGCGGAGCGTCTCAAAGCCCTCGAAACATGGGACATCGAAGCCATCGAGGCGGCGGTTCGCGACTATGCGGACCGGGCGGGACTGAAGCTTGGAAAGATCGCGCAACCGCTTCGGGCGGCGCTCACCGGGCGCACGGTCTCGCCACCCATCTTCGACGTGCTCGCCGTGCTGGGGCGCGAGGAATCCCTCGCCCGGATCGCCGACCAGGCCGGCTGAGCATCGCCCGATCCACCGCGGCCGAAACCGCGCCCACGTCGGGGCCGCCGCCCGGGCCCGGCCTTGCCGCACTGCAAAAAGTGTACTACCCAAGGGGGGCAAGCTGGCCGCGCTCCTGCCCGATCAGGGACGCCTCGCCAAGAGCGGTCGTCGCGTCCCCGGGGGGCGTCACGCATCTGCAAGGGTCGTGTCGCGTCTCCCAGGGATGGCGCCGGGCCGATGATCACAACCTTCCCACCGGCCGTCAACGCGCCGGGCAGACGGCAAGGACAACCTTGGGAGACCCCCTTCATGAGCCTCACGGACAGCCCCGACACCGACGCGCAGATGACGACCAAAGAGCCCGAGGCCGCGCGCCTGACCATCGGCGAAAGCGAGTATGAGCTGCCCGTGCGCAAGGGCACGCTCGGCCCCGATGTGCTCGACATCACCCGGCTCTACCGCAACTCCGGACGTTTCACCTATGATCCGGGCTATACCTCGACCGCGAGTTGCTCGTCCAAGGTCACCTTCATCGACGGCAAGGCCGGAAAGCTCCTCTATCGCGGCTATCCCATCGACCAGCTCGCCGAGAACGGCAACTATCTGGAGACCTGCTATCTTCTGCTCTATGGCGAGCTTCCCGACCGCAAGCACTTCGAGGAGTTCGAGCACCGGGTGACGCATCACACCATGGTGCACGAGCAGATGAACCGCTTTTTCACCGGCTTCCGCCGCGATGCCCATCCCATGTCGATCATGGTTGGCGTCGTGGGAGCGCTGTCGGCCTTCTACCACGACTCCACAGACATTCACGATCCGGTGCAACGGGATGTCGCCTCCGTGCGCATGATCGCGAAAATGCCGACCATCGCGGCCATGGCGCACAAATACGCCATCGGCCAGCCTTTCATCTATCCGCGCAACGATCTCGATTATGCGGCCAATTTCCTGCACATGTGCTTTGCCGTGCCCTGCGCGCCCTACAATGTGGACCCGGTGCTTGCCCGCGCGGTGGACCGCATCTTCATCCTGCACGCCGATCACGAGCAGAATGCCTCCACCTCCACGGTGCGGCTCGCCGGCTCCTCCGGCGCCAACCCCTTTGCCTGCATCGCGGCGGGCATCGCCTGTCTTTGGGGCCCCTCCCACGGCGGCGCCAACGAGGCGGCCCTCAACATGCTGGAGGAGATCGGAACCGTCGACCGCATCCCGGAATACATCAAGCGGGCCAAGGACAAGAGCGACCCGTTCCGCCTCATGGGCTTCGGCCACCGGGTCTACAAGAATTATGATCCGCGCGCCAAGGTGATGCGCGAGACCTGCCACGAGGTGCTCGACACGCTCGGCGTCAAGGAGGAGCCGCTTCTGAAGGTGGCCATGGAGCTGGAGCGGATCGCCCTCGAGGACGAGTATTTCATCGAGAAGAAGCTCTATCCCAATATCGACTTCTATTCCGGCATCACGCTGAGGGCGCTCGGCTTTCCGAGCGAGCTGTTCACGGTGCTGTTCGCCGTTGCGCGCACCGTCGGCTGGATCGCGCAGTGGAAGGAGATGATCGAGGATCCCGAGCAGCGGATCGGGCGGCCGCGCCAGCTCTATATCGGGCCGAAGGAGCGCGACTATCTGCCCATGGATCAGCGCACCACCGAGGGCTGGCCGGCAGCCGCCTCGCCGCCCAAATAGGAGAGCACGACCCGGGCCGCCGCCTCGCTGGGCGTGCCATGGGCAAGGGCGAGGCGCATGTCGATCTCGGCAAGGGCCTCTTCCTGGCTTTTCCGTGTGGGCGTCTCCTCCATGATCTCGCCGAGGGCCGAGGCCAGATTCTCCGCATTGCAGGCCTCCTGGATGAGCTCGGGAAAGACATTGCGCCCGAGAACCAGATTGGCGAGCACGATCGAGGGCGCCTTCACCAGAAAGCGCAGATAGGCCGCGGGCCGCTCCACCCGATAGGCGACCACCATGGGCACGCCCGCGAGCGCCAGCTCGAGGGTGACCGTGCCCGACGCCGCAAGCGCCGCGCGCGCAAGGCGGAAGGCGGCGAACTTGTCCTCCTCCCCCTCCAGAACATGCACGCGCATGGGCCAGTCGCCGAGATGGCGCTCGACGAGCGGGCGCACGCTCGCCACGGTGGGAAGCAGCACCGAGACGGGGCCGATGCGCGCCTCGAGCCGGGCGAGGGCACCCCGGAAGGCCGGCATCAGGAGCGCGACCTCGCTCGGGCGGCTGCCGGGCAGAAGCGCCAGCACCGGCCGGCGGGAATCGAGGCCGAGCCGCATGGCCAGGGCCTTGCCGTCGCGGCTGCGGATCCAGTCCCGGCGCTCGATCAGCGGATGGCCCACATAGGTGCAGGGCGGCCCGCCGAGCCGGGCATGAACATCCGGCTCGAAGGGCAGAAGCGCCAGCACATGGTCCACATAGCGGCGCATGCGCGCCGCCCGGCCGGGCCGCCAGGCCCAGACGCTCGGTGAGACATAGTCGATGATGGGAATATGCGGCGCGCGGCGTCGGATGCGCCGGGCGATCGGGTGGGTGAACTCCGGGCTGTCGATGATCACCACCGCGTCCGGGGCGTGCGCGAGCGCCGCATCGACCGTCTCATAGACCCGGCGCACGAGACGCGGCAGGCGGCGCAGAATGGCGAGCGGCCCCATCACCGCGATGTCGTCGAGCGGGTAAAGCGAGGCAAGGCCCTCGGCCTGCATGGCCTCCCCCCCGACACCGGCGAAGCGGATCGCGTCCGGGCAGGCCGCACGCAGCGCCCGCATCAGCGCCCCGCCCAGCCGGTCGCCCGAATGCTCCCCGGCGACGAGAAAGACGCGCCGCACGCCCGCTGCGGGCCGGGCCTTCTTGATGTCC
>JALUTE010000202.1 GCA_027058255.1 Methyloligella sp.
ATGCGGCAGAGCTCGCCGCGCGAGAGCGCCCGGTCCGCGCCGAGCTGAGCCACGAGCGCGGCCCGCGCGGCGGGCGTGATGGCGAGCCCGGCGCTCTGCAGCACGTCATCGACCAAGCCGGACAGGTCGCGCGCATCGTCCGCATAGCACGGCACGGCCACCGCGCCCTTGGCGGTCTCGAACGCCTTTCTCAGCTTGTGGCCAGGCTTGAGATTGCCGGCCTCCACGATGAGCCGCGCCTCGATGGCGCCGGGCTCCAGAAGGGGGATGAGCATGCCCACATCGAGCCGCGGGCCCGCTTCGAGCCGCACCACCTTGCGCCCGCCGAACATGGGGACGGTCTGCAGCTCGACCATGAGGCGGTCGGGATCCTCGGCAAGCTCCGCCTCGCCGATGCGCACGATCTCGCCCGGCTCGCCGGCCTCCGCCTCGGCCAGGCGCCCGGCAAGCCTGCGCGCGCGCTCCGAGACGAGCCCCGTATCGGGCCCATAGAACAGGACCGCCCCGATTGCGGGATCGAGCTTGGCGAGAAACCGCTCAGCCTGATGCGCCTTGATCGCGACCATGTCGGGAACCGAAAATGGCGCCGCCTCGCGCGCAGGCCGGGCGATTGTGCACCGCCGGGCCCGGCCACCATTCGTCAGGCGGTGCTGGAGAGGAAGGCGGCGAGACGGGTCTTGATGCCATCCGCGATGGTGCGGGCGGCGCGGTTCTCCGCATCGCGCCGTGCGCGCACATTGGAGAAGATGTCCGGATAGGTCTGATAGGCGGCGCGGGAGTGGCTGTTGCCCTCGAGGACGACCTTGCCGTCCTTCACGCGCACCAGCTTGAAGGTGGCGTCGATATTGTAGACCCGCCCATTGGCGTTGCCGTCGATCTCCACCAGAACCGAGCTGACGGATTCGCGAATGGCCACATCGAGGCGATATTTCGAGCCCGCGCCGTCGGTTCCGGTCTTGAACAGCATCTCGTTGCGGATGCGCTGCCCCACCCGGCCGGGAATGGGCGCGATCTCCACGGAGGCGAGCTCCGAGCGAAGATCGCCGCCGGACGCCGTCGGGCCGTAGAGGGGGCGCAGCCCGCCGCTACAGGCGGACACCACCAAGGCCACGCCGAGGACGGTCGCGAGCAGGACAGCCCTGCGTCCCGTTCCCTCCCCGCGCGCCTCGTCTCGCGCTCTACGCCACGACATTCACGATCCTCTGCGGCACCACGATGACCTTCTTGATCGGGCGCCCGCCTATGGCGCGCACCACATTCTCAAGCCCGAGCGCCGCCGCTTCCACGTCCTTGCGGTCGGCATCGGGCGAAATGCGCAGCTCATCGCGTCTCTTGCCATTTACCTGTACGGCAATGGTGATCGTCTCGTCAATGAGCAAGGCCTCGTCCACGGCCGGCCAGGGCTCGTTGGCGAGCAATGTGTTGTATCCAAGCCTCGCCCAGCATTCCTCGCCCAGATGCGGCATCATCGGGCCGAACATCTGCACCAGCAGGGTGCAGGCCTCCCGCAGCGCCCAGGCAAGGCCCGGATCCGCCTTGCCGCCCTTGCTCTTGCCCTTGTCCTTGCCAGACTTGCCGGCTCCCGTGCCGGCCTTTTGCCCGGCCGCCGCGACGGCGGGAGCGAGCGCATTGACGAAGGTGTGGATATGCGCCACCGCCCGGTTGAAGCGCAGCCCCTCGATATCGCGCCCCACATCGAAAAGCGTCCGATGGGCCGCCCGGCGCAGGGCCTCGGCCTCCGGCCCGATCCGCTGCGGCCGCTCGGTGCCGGGGGGCGGCATATGCGCGGCGGCATCCTCGATGAGCCGCCAGAGGCGCCTCTGGAACCGCCAGGCCCCCTCGACGCCCGCCTCGGTCCAGACCACGTCGCGCTCGGGCGGGCTGTCGGAGAGCATGAACCAGCGGGCCGTATCGGCGCCATAACGGGCGATGATGTCCGAGGGATCGACCGTGTTGCGCTTGGATTTCGACATCTTCTCGACCGGGCCGATGGTCACCGGCGCGCCGGTCCTGGCATGAAAGGCGCGCCGCGCATCGCCCTCGCCTTCGATCCGCACCTCGGCGGGCGAGAGCCAGTTTCCCTCGCCGTCGCGATAGGTCTCGTGATTGACCATGCCCTGGGTGAAGAGCCCCTCGAACGGCTCATCCAGCCCCACATAGCCGCATTTGTGCATGGCGCGGGTGAAGAAGCGGGCATAGAGCAGATGCAGGATGGCGTGCTCGATGCCGCCGATATACTGGTCCACCGGCAGCCAGCGGTCGGCGGCGGCCCGCTCCACCGGCACGTCGGCCGCGGGCGAGCAGAAGCGGGCGAAATACCACGAGCTGTCGACGAAGGTGTCGAAGGTGTCGGTCTCGCGCGTGGCCGCCTTGCGGCATTTGGGGCATTTGACCTTCTTCCAGGTCGGGTGGCGCTCCAGCGGGTTGCCCGGCTCATCGAAGGTCACATCCTCGGGCAGGGTCACCGGCAGGTCCTTGCGCGGCACCGGCACCACGCCGCAGCGCTTGCAATGGATGATGGGGATGGGGCAGCCCCAATAGCGCTGGCGCGAGATGCCCCAGTCCCTGAGCCGCCACTGGGTCTGGCGCTCGCCGCGCGGCTTGCCCCCTGCCTGCATGCGCGCGAGCTCCCGGTGAACCTTCGCCTTCGCCGCCTCGACGCCGAGCCCGTCCAGAAAGAGCGAGTTGGCGAGCCGCCCCGGCCCCGTATAGGCCTCGTCCCCGATCTTGAACGATCGGGCCGTCTCGCCCTCGGGGATCACCACGGGCCGCACCGGCAGCTTGTACTTGCGCGCGAAATCGAGATCGCGCTGGTCGTGCGCCGGGCAGCCGAAAATGGCCCCCGTGCCATAGTCCATGAGCACGAAATTGGCCACATAGACCGGCAGATGGCGCAGCTTGTCGCCCTTGGGCCCCTTCGGTATGCGCCTGAAGAAAGGGTGCCGGGCGCGCAGCCCCGTGTCATAGCCCTTCTTCTCCGCCTGCTCGATGGCCTCGGCGCTGGTGCCGACCCGCTTGCACTCGGCGATGAAGTCGGCAAGGGCCGGATCCTGCTCTGCGAGCTCCGCCGCCAGCGGATGGTTGGGCGAGATGGCGACGAAGCTCGCCCCGAAAAGCGTGTCCGCGCGCGTCGTGAAGATCTCCAGCACCCGACTCTCGGGCCGCACATGGCTCTTGCGCTTGCCCTTCAGGAGGGTGAAGCGGATGAGCTCGCCATGCGACTTGCCGATCCAGTTGCGCTGCATCAGGCGCACCTTCTCCGGCCAGCGCTCGAGCCCGTCGAGACCGGCGAGGAGATCGTCCGCAAAGGCCGTGATCTTGAGAAACCACTGGGTGAGCTCGCGCTGCTCCACCGGCGCCCCCGAGCGCCAGCCCCGCCCGTCGATCACCTGCTCATTGGCGAGCACGGTGCGGTCCACCGGGTCCCAGTTGACGGTCGCCTTCTTGCGATAGGCCAGCCCCGCCTCCAGGAAGTCGAGAAAGAGCGCCTGCTCATGGCCGTAATAGGCGGGATCGCAGGTGGCGAACTCGCGCGACCAGTCGATGGAGAGGCCCATGGACTTGAGCTGATCGCGCATGGTGCGGATGTTGTCCCAGGTCCATTTCGCCGGGTGCGTGCCCCGCTCCATGGCCGCATTCTCCGCCGGCATGCCGAAGGCGTCCCAGCCCATGGGGTGCAGCACGTCGAAGCCCCTGGCCCGCTTGTAGCGCGCCACCACATCGCCCATGGTGTAATTGCGCACATGGCCCATATGGATGCGCCCCGAAGGGTAGGGGAACATCTCCAGCACGTAATATTTTGGCTTCTTCGGGTCGTTGCGCGTGCGAAAGACCCCCCGCCTCTGCCAGACCTTCTGCCAATGCCTTTCGCGCGCGGGCGCGTCGTAGCGATCCCCTGCCATGGCGTGTTCGCTTCCGTGCCTGTGTGCTGTGACCCCGTGCCTCGATGGCGCGTAATGAGGCGCAAAACGCCCGCCCGGTCAAGCGCCGGGCCTCCCCCGCGCATCGCGCCCCCATGCGAGACAGACCCAGGCGTGCACATCATCGGCTGGCGCGACCGGCACGGGCTCTCCGCGACATGTGCATGGCATGGCCATGAAAAGTCCCATATGTTCACGATCAGGCGATTCGTGAGCATATTGCGTCATGCGCCAAGGAGTCGCGTGCGAGAGCACAGATGAAACAGCAAACCACGGATCTCGACCAAAGCGCCGCCCAACGGCTGGCGGCCGTGCGCGCGCGCATCGAGGAGGCTGCGCGGGCGGCCGGGCGCAGCGCGGACGCGGTCACCCTCATCGCCGTCTCCAAGACCTTCGGCCCCGAGGCCATCATCCCCGTCATCGAGGCGGGCCAGCGCGTCTTCGGCGAGAACCGGGTGCAGGAGGCCAAGGGGAAATGGCCGGCGCTGCGCACACGCTTTCCCGATCTCGCGCTTCATCTCATCGGCCCGCTCCAGTCCAACAAGGCGCGCGATGCGGTGGCGCTCTTCGATGCCATCCACACGGTGGACCGGCCCAAGATCGCCCGCGTGCTCGCCGCCGAGATGGCGCGCCAGGGCCGCCGGCCCACCCTGTTCGTCCAGGTGAACACGGGCGAGGAGCCCCAGAAGGCGGGCGTGGCGCCGCGCGATCTCGGCCCGCTGCTCGCGCTCTGCCGCGAGGAGCTCGGCCTTGCCATTGCGGGCCTGATGTGCATCCCGCCCCTGGACGAGGAGCCGGCGGTGCATTTCGCCTTCCTCGCCAAGCTCGCTGCCGAGCACGGCCTTTCGGGCCTTTCCATGGGCATGAGCGCCGACTACGAGACCGCGATTGGCTTCGGCGCGACGCATGTGCGGGTCGGCAGCGCCATATTCGGGCCGCGGGGGTGAGGCTCGATCGTCGCCCCCGGCGGCGAGCGCGCGACTTATCCCAAGCATTTTCCCCACCTCGCGCTTGTCCCGCCTCCGCCAATGCTATTCTCCGCTCTGATGATTCGCATGCGCCAGCGCCATGGGCGCTTGCGCGAAGATCACACAAGTGGGGTGGAGAGATGGCTGGAAAAGGCAGGGGCCGGAACGGCAAGACGAGAAGGGCGGACAAGGACAAGAAGGACAAATATGTGCGCTTCACCGTCGATCTCTGGGTGACGGACCTCAACCCGACCGAGATCGGCATCTATCAGCGCTCTCGCCACATGGCCAAGTCCCGCCAGTTCACCAAGGACATGGACATCTTCGCCTCGGTCGAGACCGATGAGGGCCGCACGGGCCTTCTCGGCTTCCGCAAGAAGCTGTGGAAGAAGAACACGGGCATGGAGAAGCGCCTTGTCATCAAGCTTTTCACGGCGGAGATGAACTGGCGCGCGACCCTCGATCTCATGCTGGCCCGCTCGCTCCAGCTCACCCATGGCGCCGGCGGCTTTCCGGTCACCGCCTTCGCCGCCAATGTCTCCGGTCATGATCAGGTGATCCACATCGAGCGCTCCGCCTACAAATGGGTGGGCGCGCCGGAGCGTTTCTCCTTCTTCATCCTGCGCGACGGGCGGCCGCGCTTCTACCGCCTCAAGCGCGACTGGATCAATATCGGCGACGACTACACCCTTTATGACGAGCATGAGCACAAGGTGGGCAAGCTCGAGGGCAAGGTTCTGAACATCGGCGGCGAGTGGGACGTGCGGGTGCTGCGCGAGCATGCGGACGGGCCCATGATCGCCGTGCTCCAGCTGTTCTGCGGCATGCTCCGCTTCAATGACGAGTGCCGCTGGCATCTGGAGGATCTGGTGGACGATCTGCATGCCGGCAAGTTCGTGCCGAAGATCGAGGCCCAGGAGACCGATCTCTACATGAACCCGCGCCGCATGCGATAGCCGCCCGCATCCGTGATGCCGCTCAGCGGTCGACCGCGATGGCGAGCGGCGGGGCCGGCGCCTCGAGCAGCTTCACGAGGTCCTCGAGTGCGAGCGCCACACAGCCTTCCGTTGGGCTGAAGTCCGGCGCGGCCACGTGCAGGAAGATGGCGCTTCCCCGGCCCTGAATGCGGGGCTGGTCGTTGAAGCCCAGAACGGCGACGATGTCATAGAGATGGTCCTCGCGCCACAAACGCTCGGCGCTGGCACGATAGGGCCAGGGCACGGGGCGGTTGTAATTCGCGTCCCGCACGTCGTCGCACCAACCGTGGTTCGGCAGAATCGGCGTCACGGGCAGGGGCGTTCGCGGACGCGTCACCCGGTCAGCCCGGTAGAGAACGCCTCGGAGCGGCCAGATGCCGACCGGCGTTGCGCCATCGCCCTCGCGCTTGCGCACGCGACTGCCCGATCGTCCCATGGCGCAGGGGAAGCGGAAAGGTCCATAGATGAGCACACCGCGCCCGTCCGATCTGGAGGTGCCTCGGACGGTCGCGATCCTCCGATCACGGCCTTTTGACACTGTTGTGACCTCATGTTGCGAATCCGCACATCGCAACCCCTCGCACGCCCACCTATATTCGCCGTGAACGTTCAATGGTAGAATTAAGTTGCAACGAGGGCGCTTTGCCCACAAGCCTGTGAGCAAGTGCGCAGGATGCGCCCGATTGCACCATCAAGAATACGGTCGGTCGTTCCCAAGGAGCCGGGCATGAGCACAGCGCGGAAGATACTCATCATCGAGGATGACGAGGACCTGCAGGAGCAGCTGAGGGACCAGCTGGCGCTTCACGAGGAGTTCACGGCGGTCACCGCCACCACGGCCGCGAAGGGGCTCGAGATCGCCAAGAGCGAGCATGTCGACCTCGTCCTCCTGGATATCGGCCTGCCGGACATGGACGGGCGCGAGACCTGCAAGCTGCTGCGCAAGAACGGTTTCAAGAGCCCCGTCATCATGCTGACGGGACAGGATTCCGATTCCGACGTCATTCTCGGCCTCGATGCGGGCGCCAACGACTATGTGGCCAAGCCCTTCCGCTTTGCCGTGCTGCTCGCCCGCATCCGCGCCCAGCTTCGCCAGCACGAGCAGAGCGAGGATGCGGTGTTCACCATCGGCCCCTACACGTTCAAGCCCGCGGCCAAGATGCTGATCGACGAGTCCGGTGCCAAGGTGCGGCTGACCGAGAAGGAGACCTCGATCCTGAAATATCTCTACCGCGCCGGCGAGAAGGTGGTGACCCGCGACGTGCTGCTGCACGAGGTCTGGGGCTACAATGCGGGCGTGACCACCCACACCCTCGAGACGCACATCTACCGCCTGCGCCAGAAGATCGAGAAAGACCCCTCGAGCGCCGAGCTTCTGGTCACCGAGACGGGCGGCTACAAGCTCGTGCCCTGAGGCGGGCCAGGGCCAATATCTCCACGCCATTGCACAGCTTGTGCACCGCTGCCCGGTTGCATGTACGGGCCGGCGCGAATCATCTAGCCTTGTCCAGTCTGGAAGTTGCGTATCCGCGTGCGGGATCGTTCATCGCGTCTCCTGTCTGTCCCGCTGTTCCTCCGTGTTCCTGCCGCGCCGGCAATCGGCACCGCCGGCCGGCGCAAGTCGAGAACCGTTGAGAGAGACAGCGCCAACTCATGACAGCCGCCGCCCTCCTTGCGCCCCTTGCCCGCGCGGCCCTGTTCACAGGGCTCACCCCCGCCCAGAAGCGCGCCATCGCCGAGATGGCCGAGCGCATCGTCTTTGCCGATGGTGCGCGGATCATCACCGAGGGCGATGCGGGCGATGCCGCCTATCTCATCGTCTCGGGACAGGCGCTGCGCACGAGCGGGCCCGGCCTCGGCAAGGGGCCCGAGCGGCTCGGTCCCGGCAGCATGATCGCTCCCATGGCGATGCTGGTGGACACGGTGCACGGCTCGACCGTCATTGCCGAGGGGCCGGTCCGAGCGCTCGCCTTCCCGCGCGCCGAGATGCATCGGCTCATGGAGGAGGATGCTTCCATCGCCGCCCATTTCGCGGACCGCATCCGCGATCATCTGGCGCATCTCGCCGAGGAGCTGCGCGCCATCTACCGGATTTTCGACGGGCTCGACGAGACGACCGATCGCGGCCGCGACGCGGGCGAGACGGCGCGCGCCGCCCAAGGCGGGCACGCTCCCGAGGGGCGCGTCGAGGCCGATCAGCTCTCCTCGTCGAAGCCGGCCTCCACCAGCGCCACCAGCGCGTCCAGCGCCGATCGCGCCTCCGGGCCCTCCGTCTCGATGACGATGGCCGAGCCCTGTCCGGCCGCCAGCAGCAACAGCCCCATGATCGAGGTCCCGCCGACGGTCTGACCGTCGCGTGTCACCCGGACACGGGCATCGAACTGCTCGGCGCACTTCACGAACTTGGCCGAGGCGCGGGCGTGCAGCCCCTTCCGGTTGCGGATCGTCACCTCCGCCACATGCAGCGCATCATCCTCCTGCGTCATGGCGTCTCTATCGCGCCGAGAGGACGTGACTGGCAACGGAAATGTACTTGCGCCCGGCATCGCGGGCCTGCAGGGCGGCGTCCTTCAGGCCGCATTCGCAGCGCACGCTCACCAGCTTGACGAGCATCGGCAGGTTGATCCCCGCGATCACCTCCACCTTGCGGTTCTCCATGACGGATATGGCGAGATTGGACGGCGTGCCGCCGAACATGTCCGTCAGCAGCACCGCGCCATCCCCCCGATCGACCCGCTCGATCGCCTCCAGAATGTCGGCCCGCCGCTCGTCCATGTCGTCGTCGGGCCCGATGGCGATGGCCTCGAGCTGCGCCTGGGGCCCCACCACATGCTCCAGGGCTGCGCGGAACTCGGCGGCGAGCCCGCCATGGGTGACGATCACGAGACCGATCATTGTCGAGGGGCGATCCGAGCTGTTGTCATCGAGCACCTATCTTTGTCTCGCCGCACCCCATTCGCAAGCCAAAACATCACGGGGTGACGTATCGGATTCTGTGTCAGGGGGTGAGAGTTCGAGAGAACCGATCACGGAGAATCAGCTCCCTCTTCCCCCTGACAGGAACAATTGACGTTACCGCTCCCTTTTTTCAATGCCGCCATGCCACACGCCCACTGCAGCTACACTCCCTGAAAGGGGTGACGCTGGCCCATGCCGACCCATAGTGCACCCCGTGGTCCATGCAACGCCAGCCCCTCACCGCCTCCCCAGAATAAACTCCCGCGCTGCGTTCAGCCGTTTCATCTTCGCCTCCCGGCGTTCGCGATCTGCCTCGCCGGTTGCCTTGTCCGGGTGCCAGACGCGGGCCATGGCGGTGTAGATGCGGTTGACCTCGTCACGCGGGGTGTCCAGGGTCACGTTCAAGAGGGCGCAGGCCTCTTCGAGCGTGCGCGGCAGGTCTTCGTCGGCATTTGCGGCCCATGGGCCGGCGCCTCCGCCGCTTTCCTCCTCGTCCTCGACGTCCGACCACCAGTCCTCGTCGCTCTCTGGCGAGCGCGGACCATAGCCGTGTGCGGCACCCCCGCCATGGCGGCTTGCTGCGCTCCCCTCGCGGGAGCCGAAGCCCTGCGACCCGAAACCGCCGCCCCATCCGCCGCCGCAAGAAGGCTTGGTCGGGGGTGAGATGGAATGAAGCCCCGAGGGCGGACAGGAGAGGCGTGCATCAGGCATCGGATTCCTGAGGTGGCCCTTGACCTCAATCCTCAAGCGGCAGTCCCGCCTGCCCGGCCCTCATGCGCCTGCGGCGAGGCGCTCGCAGCGAACACGCCACGGCCGCGATGGCTCGCGCTCCCGAGCAGGATCGGCCCCGCAACGGCGACATCGAACTGAAGCCGTATGCCCGCGCGCAAACCGTTCCTCGGGCCTCGACTTATGGAGAGAACATCAATGGCGCATGGTTTGGGAAGGCCACGTCGCCGGCACTCGGCGACGATATCGCGCCCCAAGAACCCGTCGTCGGCCGCGGATCGGCTTTTCGCACTGCGTGTCGGGCGGTAGGGGGTGCATGTGGACCAGGTTGTGGAGCGGGCGAAAAGCGGATCGTCCTCGCCCGGCAAACCGATCTCCGCGAAGCGAACCCGGCTGAGGCCGCGAGCATAGATGTCGAGATCAACCAGCCCCGTCACCACACGCTCGAACTGGCGGGCGGTCTCGGATCCTGGATAAGCGCGCCCATCGGCGCTGGAGCGCCGCACGCCGGTCGCGCTCCTGTCCACCCGCCATGGAGCGATCACATAGAGGCGGGTGATCCGGCCTCCCTCGGCCGGCGCGGCGAGGAAGACGTGCTCGTGCCGGCCGGAGCGCGCCGGGGCGCCATCGGCCTCGTGGCCGGAGAAGAGCCTCGGGACGGAGCCAAGGACATCGTCGGCATGGGCCATGAGGGCGCGACGCACCGCTTCGACAAAGGGCGCCGCCTCTTCCCGCGGCAGGCCACCCCCTGCAAGATGAAACACGAAGGCACCGCACGGCTCGCCCGGCGCCATGAGGCCGAGACCGAGATAGCGGCCATTGCCGAGCACGAGCGGCCCCGAGAGCGCCCGATCGAACACCGCTTCCACGTGCCAGAGCTGGTTGCGCCGAAAGCGCTCGGTGGCGAAGGCCTCGGCCCGATGGCCTTTTCGATCGAAGGGCTCGCGCTGAAGGCGGATGGACATGGGCCGGGCGCGAATCCCCGCATGGCGCAGGCTATCGAGAAGGGCATGCGCGGCCTGGCGCTCGATGTTCGCGCGGGCAGTGCCGTCAATCTTGCCCTTCAAGCGGCGCACGGGCAGCGCCAGGGGTGTGATGGAGCGCCACCGGCAGGCGGATTCGTTCGCGCCAATGCCGTAATGGCGCAACATGGCGCGATCCTCGGCCGGGATCAGAGAGACGGCCTGGTGAATCTCTCCGGTCGCCTCGTCCATCTGCCGTTCGAGATCGAGGCCGCGGAAGGCCCAGGCGACGTCGTCGGCCCGCAAAGGGCAGTCTTGCGGCACCTCGACGAGAAGCCGGCGAATGGCGTGATCGGCATGCTCGGAACCGACCGTGGGGATGGGAATGATGCGCACGCGCCGCGCCTTGTCCTGGTCCTCCGCGCCCCGCCCGATGAGCGCGCGCTTGATCGCCACGCGCATTCCCTCTTTTTCATCTCCCTCCAGCACGCTGTCGAAAGCCGCGGCGAGCCGCCGCGCCGCGTCATCGCGCACCCCCGTGACGATGGCGCTGGCCCGCGCGAGGGATTGCGGCGCAAAAGCCCCTTCGCGCACGCCCTCCGGCGGAACGGTGCAACGAATGTCGAACAGGAAGCGCTCCGGCGTGCACTCATAGGGCACCATCCGATAGCGTGCCTTCGGCGGCTGGCGGAGATCCTGGCGCCTGCGGTCGGAATGCAGGCGGCTGGTGAATGCGGCAAAGCGGCGCTCGAGGCTTGCGAGCGACCCTCTGGCCGGCGTGGCAAGACGCTCGCCCCGGCCGCCCGCACAGGGGCGATGGATCATGCCGGGAAAGTCATCGCAACGCTTGCGGGCATCCTCATCAGAGAGAAGATCGGCGCGGGCGTAGGCCATGTCGACGCCGCGCCCCAACTGGTAGAGTCCGTCGACCAGCCGCTCCAGATCGCCGAGCACCCGTTCGTCCAGCGCGTGAGGCTCGAGCACCCAGAGATACATGAAGCGCGGCTCACCGGAGATCAGTCGCGGCTGGATGAACTTGGGCGTGCGGATTTTCTCGATCTTGTCCGGATCACCGTCCACCGCATCGAGATCGTTATTGGGTACATAGAGTGTGCACCGCTTCGCCCGGCCGGCGATATGTGGCGCGGCAATGCGTGGCGGCGGCAGACTCTCGAGCCAGCCGAGCGCCCTCCTGGCTCCATCGTCGAGATGCGTGCCCCTTGCCCCGGCCGCCACCAGCGCCTGGAAGAGGCGAAAGGGTGCCGGCGGCCATTCGTGCGCGCCATGCCAACGCCCGTCATGGAGCATCACCTCGATGAGGAGATTGCGCGCGGCCATGGCGGCTCAGTCCTTTTGTTTTCTCGCTGCGGCCAGCACGTCCCTGGCAAGCTTGGCATCGAACGCCGCGGTGAGCGATGACCCGACGCCGAACGCGCCCGCCGCCTCCTGCGCGAAGGCCAGCGCATCGTCGTGTGTGAGCGCCAGATCATCCCTCTGTCCGTTGCGGTGCACCGCCTGCCACTGTTTTTTCTCTCCCTCGTCCTCCACCAGCAGGCAGCCCTGGCGCAAAAAGCCGTCCTGCGGGTATGTGGCCGCCACGAGCGTGAGCCCAAGGATGTAGCGACGCAAGGGCTCCGTCTCCTCCTCCGATTCTGCCTGCAACTGGCGCAGCGCCACCAGATTGACGGTGCAGTCGCGGTAAACGCCCCCGTTCGCGATGATGCCGCCGGGATCGCCTGTGCTGGGCACATCAACGAAACCGGCCTTGGCCAGCGGCGATTTCGTATGGCCTTCGGCCTTGCGCAGTTCGTCTTCCTTGAAGCCCGCCACCTCGGCATATTCATCCGGCCGCAGCGCCGCCTTGTATTGGGCGGAGCGATGCAGAGGTGAGACGTCGTGGGCGCGGATGACGGAGTTGATGAGCCGTGGCTTCTTCACTTGCGTGCCGCGCGAATCCCAGACGCCGAACACCAGCGACGTCGGCGCCAGTTTGGCCATGGGCAGGGCGTTTCCCTTGGCCAATGCGCGGAAGGCTTCCTCGCCCAGCGCCAGCTCGGCATCGCCCGGCTTCGAACTGCGCACCAGCGCATCGGCCACCCGGTGCCCCACCTCGAAGATGGGGATCTCCTTCTTGCGCTTTTCGCCTTTTCCGTCCTTCAGCTCCACCTCGATAGTGATCTGCGGCACCAGCTCCCTGTATTTTTCGTGATCCTTGTCCTTTTTGCCGAAAATCGGCTCCATGCGGTTGGCCTGCGAGCCGACCGAATCGATGAGCGCCACCTTGATGCCATCGGCCAGGGTGTCGATGACATAGGGCGGATTGCCGGCATAAGTGGGCGGGAAGATGACCGCATCCTCGCCTTCCACGGAGACGAGCTTCTGGCGCAAATGTAAGGCAACGACGCCGCATGCATCGCCGACCCATTCTTCAAACGAACCACTATTCATCGCTCTGTCTCCTCCTCGGCAAAGAAACACTTCTTGTACTGCTTGTCGGTTCCAAGGAATCCCGCAAAAACCCGGCATTCATCGGCCGGAAGCAAGCATCGTGGATCGGGTAGCGCTGCGCGTGCGAGTGCGACCGGAAGCGTTGTCGCCCAAACGCCATAGCGAAAATGATACGTGTCGACTCTTGTGGGACGCGCGTTCTCAAGCCCGACGGCCGCCAGAAGCTCTACGACCGGAGACGCCATGATCAAATAGTCTTGCTCATCAATGGAAAAACCGATGTCCAATGCTCCCCATGCCCCCCTTGCATCGAAGCCAAAGCGCCCAGCCAAGGGAGTGACACCAGCATCGTGAACGCACCCGAATGGATCGGTTGAGGCGTGCTTACCCAAAACATGGATCACCCCACTGGAATATTTTCTCTTATTACCCCTAAGCATGTGCTTTGTGATGTCGGATGATCTTTGCCTCCCTGCAAATAATTTGAATGATTCAACCCCGAATGCCATGTCTATCCAAGATGTTAATACGATCTCGATATCGTCCGCACCCCTCAGGATGATAGGCAGAGAGTTGTCCACATATTTCTTGCCCTCAGAATTCAGAAGAGAGCGCAACGGCGCGGGAAACTCCATACTCTCCCTTGCCGCCTCTGGCCAAGGCCCGGAAACGCCCTGTGGCACCAACGGTACGACCTCCGCCTCCGCCAGGAAACGCAGCACCGCCGCGACCGGGCTCTCCTCCCCCCGGGCGCGCAGGTGGAAGCGCACATCGGCCTCGTCTGTCCAATCGAAACCGCCCTCGGCATCGCCCAGCAGCACCTCGGCCGCCTCGAGAAAGCCGAGGCAGGCGAACACCTGGCCCGGATTGAAAGGATCGACCGGGATCGACGCCTCAGCCATGGGCGGCCTCCCTGGCCGGCTCGGCCGCATCGGGCGCGTGGGCGAGCCGTGCCGAGGCGCGCTGGTCGGCGGCCCGCAGAAGCGTCTCCAGCCATGCCAGCCCCCAGGGGCCATGGCGTGCCTGCAGCCGTGCAAAGCGCAGGGCAATGGCCCGAACCTGCGCCTCGAGCGCCCTGGCAGGCAGGCTTTCGTCGATGGCCGGCATGAGCGGGCGCGCGCGCCCGTGATGTGCGGCAATCAGATGAAGGGCAAGGTCCTGATGCTCCTGTGGCAGTTC
>JALUTE010000203.1 GCA_027058255.1 Methyloligella sp.
GCCCCGACCCGCGGCACCATAGCGCACGCCATAGAGGGCGCAAGCGCCCTTGGCCCGCAATCGGACGATGGTCGCGTGCCGCTGCGCGCCGCCCTCGTCGCCAGGCCGTAGCGCCCGGGCGGGCGCGGGTACGGGGCCTTACCCGCCGGCGTCCTCGAGGAGGACGGCAATGGCCGCGCGCAGCTCCGCGATGCCAGTCCCCTTCTGCGCCGAGGTGACGAGAACCTCGGGATGGGCGGCGCCATGGCGCGCTATGGTCCGCTCCGTCGCCGCCAGCACCGCTGCCAGCGCCTTGGCCTTCGGCTTGTCCGCCTTGGTGAGCACCACCTGCCAGGAGACGGCCGCCTCGTCCATCAGCGTCATGATCTCGCGATCCGACGGCTTGGGCCCGTGCCGGGCGTCGATGAGCAGGTAGACCCGCCTCAGCGATGGCCGGCCACGCAGATAGTCGTGAATGAGCCGCGTCCAGCCCTTCACCTGCGCCTTGGAGACCCGGGCATAGCCATAGCCCGGCATGTCCACCAGGGAGAGCCGCCCATCGCAGAGGAAGAAATTGAGCTCTCGCGTGCGCCCCGGCGTGTTGGAGGTGCGCGCGAGCGCCTTGCGGCCGGCCAGCGCATTGATGAGGCTCGACTTGCCCACATTGGAGCGCCCGGCGAAGGCGATCTCGGGCCTGTCCGCGGCCGGCAGGTCGGCCATGTTCACCACACCCTTGACGAAGACGCAGCCGCGCGCGAAAAGCAGCCGGCCCGCCTCGAGACCGGCTGCGCCTGCCGTGTCATCCTCTGCCCTGCCCGCCGCCGCCTGCATCCGTTCCGTCCATTGTCCAAGGCCTGTCCTTGGCCAGTGAGCCCGCCCACCTGCGCGCCTCCCCAGCGCCCCGACATTGACGGGCTCTCGCGCTTTGCCTATGTCGGAGGCCATGGCCATACGCGAGATCATCACCATACCCGACCCGCTGCTCAGGCGCGAGAGCACCCCCTTCGAGCGGGTGGACGACGAGGTGCGCCGCCTCGCCGACGACATGCTGGAGACCATGTATGCTGCGCCGGGCATCGGGCTTGCCGGCGTGCAGATTGCCGTGCCGCGGCGCATTCTGGTCATCGACATCGCGGAGCGGGCAGCACGTGACGAGGACGGGACCGATGGCACCGGAAAGGGCGAGGCGGACAAGGGCGAAAAGAGCCCGGAGCGGGCCGTGCAACCGGCGCCGCTGGTGATGATCAATCCCGAGATCCTGACGCTCGACGACGAGATGCGAGCCCATGAGGAGGGCTGCCTGTCCATTCCCGAGGTCTATGCGGAGATCGAGCGGCCGGCAAGCTGCCGCGTGCGTTTCGTCGATCGGGAGGGCAGGCAGCAGGAGATGGTCTGCGAGGGACTGCTTGCCACCGTTGTCCAGCACGAGGTGGACCATCTCGATGGCGTGCTCTTCATCGACTATCTCTCCCGCCTCAAACGCGACCGCATCGTCAAGCGCTTCGTCAAGGCCCGCCGCATGGCCGCCAGCGAGACCGGCCAGGGCACGCCGGCCCTTTGACCGCCCTCTTTGCGCCGGGCTGTTCGATGCCCTCGCTGGGCGAGGCTGCCAGCGCGCTCGAGCGGGCGACAAATGGCGGAAAGCACCGCCCGGGCTCCTGAGCGCCCGGCATCGCGCCAAAAATTCCAGCACCACGTCTCTCGGCCGCCATCACGTCATTGGCGGGCGCGCTGGCCGAACAGGACCCGGCGCGCCTCCTCGTCCACTTCGAGTTGCGGGCTCCTCTTGCCAATGGCGATGGCCCGCGCGACCGCCGGCCGCGCACGCACGCGCCGGTACCAGGCCTCGAGATGGGGAAAGTCCGCCAGGCTCTGGCCCTGGTTCCTGTAGGGGCGCACCCAGGGATAGGCGGCCATGTCGGCAATGGAGTAGGGCCCGGCGAGATAGTCGTGCCGCGCCAGGCGGGCGTTCATCACCCCATAGAGCCGGTTCACCTCGTCGGTGTAGCGCGCAATGGCGTAGGGCACGGGCTCGGGAGCATATTGACGAAAATGGTGCGCCTGGCCCGCCATGGGGCCGAGACCGGCCATCTGCCAGAACAGCCATTCCTCCACCGCCACCTGCTCGCGCGCATTGCGGCCATGGAACCGGCCCGTCTTGCGCGCCAGATATTGCAGGATCGCCCCCGACTCGAAGACCGAGATGGGCGATCCGTCTGGCCCGTCCGGATCCACGATGGCGGGCATGCGATTGTTGGGCGAGATGGCGAGGAAGGCGGGGTCGAACTGCGCGCCCCGGCCGATGTCCACATAGCGTATCTCGTAGGCCAGCCCGCACTCCTCGAGCATGATGGTGATCTTGTGCCCATTCGGTGTCGGCCAGTAATAGAGCGTGATCGGCGCCGGGTCGGTCATGCCAAGCCCCCTTGCTCAGGGCAGGAGAATGGTCGAGCCCGTGGTCCGCCGCGCCTCCAGATCCGCATGCGCGCGGGCCGCCTCGGCGAGCGGATAGCGCTGGTTGATCTCGATCTTCACCTTGTCCGAGACGACCATGTCGATGAGATCGTTCGCCGTCTCGAGCAGGTCCTCGCGCTTGGCGATGTAGGTGAACAGGCTCGGCCGTGTGGCGAAGAGCGAGCCCTTCTGCGCGAGAATGCCAAGATCGAAGGGTGGCAGGGGGCCCGAGGACTGGCCGAAGGAGACCCAGAGCCCGAGGGGCCTCAAGCAGTCGAGGGAGCCGGGGAAGGTGTCCTTGCCGACTGAGTCATAGGCGACGTCCACGCCGCGCCCCTCGGTGATCTCGCGGGTGCGGGCGACGAAGTCCTCCTCGCGATAGTTGATCACGTGATGGCAGCCATGATCGCGGGCGATCTCCGCCTTCTCGGGCGAGCCCACCGTGCCGATCATGGTGGCACCGAGCGCACGCGCCCATTGGCAGACGATCAGGCCGACGCCGCCCGCCGCGGCGTGGAACAGCAACCAGGTGCCGGGGCCGACATCATAGGTCTTGCGCAACAGATAGCGGGCCGTCATGCCCTGCAGCATCATGGCGGCCGCCGTCTCGTCGGAAATCGCATCGGGGATCTTCACCAGCCGGTCGGCCGGGATCAGCCGCTCCTCGGCATAGGACCCGATCGCGCCTGCATAGGCCACCCGATCGCCGACCGCGACCTCGTCCACGCCCGCGCCGATGGCCGTCACCACGCCCGCGCCCTCCATGCCCGGCACGAAGGGCAGAGACGGCTGGGGGTAGAGGCCGGTGCGAATGTAAATGTCGATATAGTTGAGGCCGACGGCGGTCTGGCGGATGCGCGCCTCGCCGGGGCCGGGCGCACCGACCTCGACCTCCTCCCACTTGAGCGCCTCGGGCCCTCCATAGTCGTGAATGCGGATCGCATGCACCATTGTCGCTTCTCCTGCCCGTGATCCTCTTGCTCCGGCGCCGAGCCCGGACGCAGCCATCACCATGGCCTCGTTCCATCACAAGGGCGAACCGCATGGCGATGCAAGCCCCAAATTGCGCAAAACCGTGATTCGCCATCGCCGGGATGCTCCGAACCGGCCCCGATCTTGCTTGCACCCGGTGCACGGCGCCGCCCGTTTGCGTGCGGCGCGCCGAGACCAGGACGCCCTCCGGGCCGAGTGACCAGCGAGGACCATGATGAGCCTTCACACAACGAGCGACGAGCGAAGCAATGGACAGGCGGCCGGCACCTCGTCCGCGACAGGAGCGCAAGCGGGCGAAAAGGCGGGCGCGCAAGCGCGCCTCGGCGCCAAGGAGATCCCCCTCCAGGTTCGCCAGGCGATGCGCTCGCGACTTCTGTCGGTGAATTTCGGCAATATGGTCGTCGTTCTGATGCAAAGCCCCGCCCATCGCGACAAGACGCTGGCCGATCTCCAGGAGCTGGTGGTTCCGGCCCTGTTGCGCGACCAGTTCCGCATCGCCGAGGTCACGAGGCAAGACTCCGGCTTCATGGCGCCGGTGGCGCTGGTGCTCTGGGCGCGGGTCTCGGAGGAGGTGGATCGCCGGCTGAGCGCCGAGCGCGAAGGGCCGGTGCGCCTTGCCCCTGATGAGTGGGCGGGCGGCGACATCCTTTGGCTGGTCGAGACGGTGGGCGAGAAGCGGTTCGTCGATGCCATTCTCGCGGACCTCGCAAAGACGGCCTTCAAGGGCAAGACGGTGAAGTTTCGCAAGCTCGATGCCGATGGCGTGGCGAGCGTCGAAACGCTCGATCTCGCCGGCGCGGACGCGGACGGCGAGCGCACGGCCACGGATGCTGGGCCCGAGGCCACCGACGCGACGGTGACCGAGACCGCCGATGATGCGCAAGCTCGCACCAAGCCCGTGCCAGCCTGAGGGACATCCCGCGCGGCCAATTCAAGCCGTTGGCACGCGCCCCAGAGCCTGACAGCGTTCGACCGGAGCGCCTGCGCCGCACGGCAGAGCGGAATGGACGGGCGGCGCCGAACGCGCCGCCCACATGTCAGAGCCAGAGGTTGTTCTGTGTCTCGGCCTCAAGCAGGCCGCCAAGGTCGGGCAGATCCCAAATGAGCTCGTCAATGCCGTCCAACATCTCGCTGACGGCGTCCATGGCCCAAGCCGCCGCGGCCTCATCGCTCATCGCAGGACCATCCTCACCCATCCACCAGGGCTCGAGCGGTGCCGACACATCGCCCGGCGAAGGCATGTATTGGGGACCCGTCTCGCCGTCCCCACCATTGACGGACGTGTAGACGAACGTGTCGCCGAGCGGGTCGGTTTCGACCAGAGGCCCGCCCGCGCCCGCGCCGTCTCCGCTCCCGGCATTGGCATCGCATGGCAGGAGATCATAGGCGAAGCATCCCTCGCCCTCCTCCAGGGCCGGCATCGGTGCGCCATGGGACGGCATGTCCGCGCCCTCCTCGGCCGAGCCCTCCCCGTCCCCGTCGCCATGGTGATCGTCCTCACCATGATGGGCATCCATGGCGGTGTCGTCCTCCATGTCCTCCATCGGCCCGGGCATCGCCGCCTCGTCCATGCCGTCGTCCGGAACGGAGGCGTCCATCTCCGGCTCGCCGTCGCCCTCGCCCATGGCGCCGTCGCGGGGCTCGCCGCCATTCTCTCCCGTGCCGTCCGCATCGCCATCGCCATCATCGCCATCCGGGCCGGCAGCCGGATCGTCGCCGCCATCGGGGCCGGGCGCGGGCGTGGCATCCATGCCGTCGGCGGGAGCCGGATCGCTCACCCCGGCAATGCCGGGAATGGTGTCCGAGACGTCGAACACATCGTCCGAGAGATCCGTAAGGCCGGTGTTGCGGGCAATGATGTCGGCGAAGCTCTGGCCCTTGATGTCGTCATAAAAGTCGAACTTCTTGACACGCACCAGGTAGTAGAACCGGTCGCCTTCCTGGAGCCGGTCGAACTGGTCGTACAGGATCGCCCAGAAGGTCTGGCCCACCACGCCGCCATTGATGTGCTTCTCGGCGAGCCCGCCCATGAAGAGATCCACCCGGTCGATGCCCTTGACGATGTGGCCGTCCACGAGGGTGATGTCGGGATTGGAGCGCAGGAAGGCGTCCCGCTCGGCGGGGCTCAATGTGTCGAGATCGAGGTCGGGATAGGCCTGGCGGAACTGGGCGATGAGCGCATCGCTCAGGCCGTTGCGCGCCTGGAAGTCCTCCCAGGAGGTGTAGGGCGAGAGGTCGCCCGCCCGGTCCACCGCCTCCATCAGATAGGGATCGGTCGCGTTCATGAGGTCGCGGCGCACCTGGTTGAGGGTGCCAAGGCCCACATCCCAGCCGCGGGCGATGTTGAAGGCGGCAAGATCGGCATTGATGCGCACCAGATCGTTGCGCACCCCATCCACCACATTGACGTCCACCTCCTCGGCCGGCTGGGTCACGATGCCGCCGATGATCGGCGCAACGCCGATTTGCGACATGCCGGGCTGAGGCACGAAACCGGGCGGAAGCGGCGCGGTGAAAGCGGCCGGATCGTTGGTCGGGTTGAGGAAGACGTCGAAGAGGCGCACCTCCTTCGGGTTCCCGTTCTCGTCCAGCACCGTCACGGTCTCGGCCAGCATGGAATGGCCGAGGCGGAAGGCCGCCGCCGCGAACTCGTGGCTCACGCGCGCATCGACATCCGGGTTGTAGTCATCGAAGCCGTGCTCGCCGCTGCCGGGAATGCCGCCGAGGAGCTTGTCGGCATATTCCTCGAACACGACGCGCTGATACTGCGCCACATTGACGATCTTGGCGGCCTGGAAAAGCTCCTCCGGCGTGCCGGTGAACCCGTCCGCCTCGAGCTGATCGACCAGGCGGTTGTGCTCGCGGGCCCAGATGGTGTGGACCGCCGTCAGCGTGTAGTTCTCGTTCGCGCGCCCGTCACCGGCAACCAGATGATCCTCCAGATTGATGAAGGGGTTGATATCCAGCAGCAGGGCATGGCCGGAGCCGAGGAAGTCGTTTGCGAGATCGGCAAGCAATGTCGGGTCGATCTCGCCGGTCGCATCGTCCACGAGGCCGGGATAGAAATCCCGCAGGGTGGTGGGGCCGCGCCCGACGCCCGGGTCCTCGAACACGGTGTTGGCGTTCCAGTGATGCAGCACCAGATCGCGCAGGGTCGGGAGCAGATCGAACTCGGGATTGGTCGGGTCCGGCGCCCCGGTCAGCAGCCGCGCCCCATAGCCCTGATTGCCATCGCTCTCGCGCAGGAACTGGTTGACGAGCTCGGTCGAGCCATAGGTCTGGTTCTGGTCGGCAAAGGGCGAGGTCTTGTTCAGGTGCTGGGGCACGCCATTGGCATCGAAGCCGAACACCGCCGCGCGGGTGAGGTCCGCCGGATCATCCGCACCCCCGCCGATGGGGATGGTGCCGAAGCCGCCCTTGGGCACGAAATCGAGACCGTGGTCGAAATACTGGCCGAAGGCGTTGAAGAACACATTGGCGTTCTCCGCATTGGGCGCGAGGTCCGGCTCCTGGTCGGCGAGGATGTTGGAGATCTCGCGCGGGTCGAGGCCCGTGCGGATCGGATCGATCGCACGGTTGTTGCCCTCCATGTCGCCGTAATGCGCCTTGGTCAGGCGGATGAAGGGCTGGTCGGCGGATCCGAACTCGGGATTGGCGAGATTGTTGCCGGTGCCCTCGAGATCACGAATCCCCGTGGCGCGCGGGTCCTCGAGATTGTCCGACGGCAGGCCGTTCACCAGCTTCTTGAGCTCCGCGATGTCGTCGGCGCTGAAGGCGAGGCCCCGGGGAGAGCCCCCGCCGCCGGAGCTGGCGCCGGCCGGGCCTGCGACAAGGATCGGATTGGCGCCGGTCGCGAAGGTGACCGAGTGGGTGCCGTCGGAGAGCGTGGTCGTTCCGTCGCCATTGTCCGTGGCGGCATAGTCGGCCGGCGCCGTTCCGGGCGCGAGCTCGATCACGTCGATGTCGCGCAGCGGACCGATGAGCGTGTCGTTGCCGCCGCCGGACTGGAAGACGATCCGGTGCGGCGAGGCGAGCCCCGAAATGTCGATCACGTCATCGCCGGTCCCACCCTGGATGGTGATGGTGTTGGGATCGAGGTCGGTGCCTGCGAAATTGCCCGAGACGACGAAGATGTCGTTGCCGCCGCCGCCATTGACGTCGATATTGTCGATATTGCGCAGCTCGGCGATGACGCTCGAGGCACCGCCGGGGCCGGCCAGCCCCCGCGAGACCACGATCTCGGTGCCGAAGGCGAGGGCCATGGGGCCGACACGGGCGAGGAAGTCCGGGACCGTCTCGATGAAATAGGTCTCGTCCGCCCCGTCACCCTGGATGCGCAGCCGGTCGGTGCCCCCGCCGCCATTCACCACGTCGCGCCCGTCGCCGACGGCCCAGAAGAGCGTGTCGTTCCCGCCGCCGGCATTGATGGTGTCGTTGCCCGGCCCGCCGGTGAGATCGTCGGCGCCGGCATTGCCATTGAGCGTGTCGTCACCCGGCCCGCCTTCCAGGATGTCGTTGCCGCCTCCGGCGAAGAGCGCATCGTCTCCCGTCCCGCCCAGCAGCGTGTCGGGACCCGAGCCCCCGCGCAGCGTGTCATTGCCCGAGCCGCCCTCGAGCGTGTCCGCGCCCGGCCCGCCGCGCAGGATGTCGTCGCCCGGCCCGCCGCGCAACAGGTCCGCACCGGCATTGCCGCGCAGATCGTCATTGCCCGGACCGCCGATCAACGTGTCATTGCCCCCGAAACCCCGGACGAGGTCGTTGCCGGCCAAGCCGTCGATGATGTCGGGGCCCGGCGTGCCGTTCAGCACATCATCGCCCGGCGTGCCGACGATATCGGGGATCACCGGATTGCCGATGAGATCGGTCGGGGCCGAGAAAACCGTCTCCAGAACCCCGTTGTCGTCCCGGTAGATGGCCCGCACGCGCAGGGCCAGGCCGTCGAAATCCGGCGTGATGGTGAAGGTCGGGCCGGTTGCCGGCACCGCCTCGCCCAGGAGGCCCGTCTCGATGATGATGTCCGTGAAGATGCCGTCGCCACCGCCATCGGCCTGCCAGACATAGCTGATGGGCGGCGAGATGGCGCCGGTCGGGTTGCTGGCGCTGACATTGTCGGGATCGGTGACATTCGCCGCGCTCACGGTCAGGGTCTCGCCGACGGCGAGCGTGCCGGAGATGGCAAGCAGGCCCACCGCGCCCGAATTGGTGCCGCCGAGCGTGATGGCCTGATCGGCGAATTGCAGACGCTCGATGTTCCGCAGCCGGTCCGTGCCATCGTCCACGCCGCCTCCGCCCCCGCCGCCGGGCACGAGATGGGTCACGGTGATGAAGCCGTCGCCATCGCCGTCGCCGATATTTCCCGTCGCGTCGGTCTCGATCTGGTAGTTGGCGCGAATGTCGGAGAAGACGGCGGTGTCGAAATCGCCGCCATTGGCATCGTCGATCAGCTCGCGGACGATGTGGATCTGGCCCGGATTGATGGAGCGGTCGAGCATGAGCTCGCTGAGCTTGCGCCCGTTCCATTCGGGCACGGCGGCGTTCTCGATCACCGCGGTCATGCTGTCCACCGTCGCGAGCTCAACGCCCATGTCGTCGCGGATGGACAGGCGCACATTCAGCCACAGGTCGCCGTCGATGATATCGTCCCCGCCGCGCCCCTCGATGACATCGCTGCCATCGCCGCCGAGGATGATGTTGCCGCCGCCCCACTCGGTGGTGCCGGCCGGAAAGAGGGCGATGGCGTCGAAGGCGGGGTTGTCGCCGACACGCAGCCCGTCGATGAGCGCGAAATTGCGCAGGACATTGTCGAGGCCATTCGCGCCCGTCGCGAGATCGGCGGCGGTGGCATCGTCGCCCCGCAGGATGTCCGAGAAGGGCGAGCCCGACAGGCCCTCCACCAAATCGAAACGGTCGAGAATGGCCTGGTTCGAGGGCGGCAGCGGCGCCTCGAACACGGCCCGCAGAAGCATGTCCGCCTCGATGCCGGCCGGATCGTCCTTGTAGGTCACCCAGTCGAAGCCGAGCATGCCCTCATTGCGCTCGATGCCCGGGCTGCCGACCATGATGTCGTCGCCGGATTCGGAGTCGTAATCATCGTCGCCCCCACCGCCGATCAGCACGTCGTTGCCGATGATGGTGCTGGTCTGGAACGGGTCGCCATTGTCGCCCTGGAGCAGGTCGTTGCCAAGGCCGCCCTCGATCCAGTCGTCCCCCTCGCCGCCGAAGACGATATTGGCGCCATCGCCGGCATCGACCATGTCGTCACCGGAGCCGGCAAAGGTCTCCTTGAGGTCCGGACCGGCAAGAATGTAGTCCTTGCCGGCGCCGCCCAGCAGCAGCGCCTCGCCGGGGCCGGCCGAGAGCACGTCATTGCCGTCCTGGCCCTGGAGGTTGGACGGGCCAGGCCCGCCGAGCGTGATGAGAATGTCGTCTCCCGTGCCGCCGAAGATCGTATCCGCGCCCGTGCCCGAGATCAGCAGGTCGTCGCCGCCATCGCCCCACAGCGTGTCGTCCTCGGTGCTGGCGATCAGCGTGTCATTGCCCTCGGTGCCGCCGAGCACCACGTGATGCGCCACGCCATTGGCCCCGCCCGTGCGGGTGTATTGCAGGAAGTTGGGATTGCTCGGATCGTCCGGGTCCACACGGTTCACGAGGGGGAAGAACAGGCTGTTGCCCACCGGGTCGGCATTGGTGTCCTCCACGTCGTCCGCCGTGCCGAGAATGCCGTCGGGGCCCGGCAGGAAGACGCCGGTGCCGGTGTTGTACTGCTTGGACTGGTCCACCTCGAGAATGAAATCGGGCCGCGTGAAGACGTCGGCCGGCAGGTGCCGGGCGTCGGTATTGCGGATGATGAGCTCCGCGAAGGTCGCCTGCTCGAGCTGGGTGAGGAAATTGAGCCCCGCGACCCGCCCCAGATAGTAGAAGCGGTCGCCATCCTGAAGGGCCTCGAGCTGGGTCTCGAAGACGAAGGCGAAGGTGGAGCCGAGCATGCCGCCGAAGAACTCGATCTGCTCGGCGAGCCCGCCGATCCAGAAATCGATGTCGTCGACGCCCGTCGTGGTGACGCCACCCGGCCCGTTGGCCCAGGCGCCGCGGCTGTTGAGAAAATCCAGCCTGTCTGCGGGGGGCGCGATGGTCGCAGGCAGGTCGTCCTTCGTGCCTGCGATGCCGTCGACGCCGTCGGTGGTCACGTCCGCGCCCGTGACGATGGCGAAGGCGGCGGCGCGCTTGCCCTCCACCGTGTCCTCGGCCGTGATCAGCGGATGGGTGCCATAGGCGGCGATGAAATTGATGACCGACGCCTCGTGCTTGGCGTTCTGGGCGAACTCCACCCAGCTCTCATAGGGCTTGAGGCGCGCATCGCCTGTGCCGGCGTAGAACTCGCGCCGGGCCTCGTTCAGGGTTGGAATGCCGAGGTCGCGGCCGCGCGCAATGTTGATGGCGGCGAGGTCGAGCGGCAGGCCCACGAGGTTATTGCGCAGGGCCTCGGTGACGAACTCGTCGATCTCATTGCCGACGGTGCGGGTCATGCCGCGCACGATCGCGCCGGCGGCCTCCTCGGGCGTCAGAGAGCCCTGAGCGTCGAACTCGAGCGGGTTGAGGAAGGCCTTGATGAGCCCGATCTGCTGGTCGGGATCGGCCGAGACGCCGTCGCCGATGACATTGAAATCGGGGTCGAAGCGGTCGATGGTCTCGGTCAGCATGGAATGGCCGAAGCGATAGACGACCTGGGCGAACTCCATGGTGATCGAGGGATCAATGGTGGTGTCGTAGGAGCCGAAGACATTGACCTGCGGCTGGATCGCCCGCGCGAATTCCTCGAACACCAGATGCTGATACTGCATCTCCGTGCCGAACTTGGCGGCCTGGAAGAGCCGCTCGCCATTCCACTCCAGGGCGTCGATCTCGGCCTGGGTGGTGGGCATGGCGGCGACGGGCGTGCGCAGATAGGCGTTCAGGAGCTCGAGCGGCGTCAGGGTGATGTCGCCGTCCTGCCGGGCCAGCACGTCCGGCCCCTGGGAGGGGTCGATGCCAAGCAGAACCTTCTTCACATGCTCGACGAGCCGGTTGTGCTCGGCATGGAAGACGGAATGCACGGCGGTGAGGCCGATATTCTCGTTCACCCGCCCGTCGCCGGCGATGAAATGGGCATCCAGAAGCTCGTCGTCATACTCCAGATTGCGCCCCGTGGCGGGATCGACCGCCACCGCATTGCCGGCCACGCCATCGGCATCGGGCACGAGATTGCCACTGGCATCGGTGACGGGCACCGCATTGTGGGCGATGTCGAGCAGGAAGGCCTGGCCGGTGCGGATGGCGGCGCTCGCATCGACGGGCGCATTCGGGTCGCCCTCGACGAGGCCCGTGGGGGTGACGATCTGCGGAAAGCCGTTCGGACCGGGAATGAAATTGCCATAGGGATCGGTCGCCAGCAGGGGCATGTCCAGCGCATCGAGATCGTCGAGCGCGATGCCAAGGAGGTCACGCGCCTGCGCCTTGATCGTGCCCCAGGTGGCCAGCCCGCCGAGCGCCACATCGTCCGCCGTGCCCCAGGCGCCATCGGGCCCCACGTCCCGGCGCTCGATCAGCATGCCATTGGCGAGGGGGCGGCCATTGGCATCGAGATCATAGGCGCGCACGAAGACCTGGTTCGACGGGTGCGAGGTGTAGGTCTGGTTCTGGTCCACGAAGGGCGTGGTGGCATTCACCGCGTCGAGCACGTCATCCGCCGTGCCGAGAATGCCGTCGGGGCCGGGATCGACCGTCGCACGCGTCACCACCATGAAATTGGTCTCAGGGCTTGCGGGATCGAACAGGGGGTCATCCGGTGCGAGAGGAATGAAAATCGTGCCGCTGCCGCCCTTGTTGACGAGATCCAGGCCGTGATCGAAAAACTGGCCGAAAAAGGTCATCCAGGCGTTGAAGGGCGCGGAGAGACCGAAATCGGGCGCGATATTGGGTATCTCCAGCACGTCCACATCGTCGCCGGTGCCGAACACCCCGTCGGGACCGGGGCTTGTGACCGTGCGGGCGTTCGGATTTCCGGCCGCCGCCGCCACGGCCGCGGGATTGTTCTCGGTCTGGTCGGAGATGAGATTGGAGATGAGCCGGGGATCGGAATCCACCACATTGCCGTCGGAGCCCGAGGTGTTGCTCGGCCCGTCGCTGACCGCATAGTCGGTGTTGGTTACGGCCGGCGCCGGCGGCGGGCCGAGCGGAAAGGGCGCCTCGTCCGCCTCGTCGCGATAGTTCGGCGCGAGCAGGCGTGGAAAGACAACCGCATTGCCGCCCGCAGCTCCGGTCGCGGCACCGAAGAACTCCTGGCCCGCAACCAGATTGTTGAGCGAGCCGTCGACGGATCTCAGGCCGAACATCACCGTGGAGTTGGGCAGGAGGCCAAGCAGGATCTCGCGGCTCTCGGCCGGCGTCGCCCCTTGCGATGCGGCGGCATGCGCCTCGGCGATCTCGATCTGGGCAAGAATGAACTGAAGATCGTTCTTGGAAAAGGCGACCATCGGTCTTCCTCCTGGTTGTCGCACCCTGTTTCTTGTTGAGGGGGTGCTTGCGTCCGGCGACCCGCATGCGCGGGCAGTGTTGCGGCCCTGGGCGCGCCCGTGCCGCGTGCGGTGCCCTTCGCCGTCACACGGCCCCAGGGCACACGGGGGGCGTGCGGCGCCGCACGCCTTTCGGCGGCCCGAAACATCGTCCCGGCATTGTTCTTGGATAGGAGACTGCTGCGCTTGACGCGGTCGTCAGCAGGCCCGATCAGCTGACAGTTTCCTGACAATCCGCCGGAATTGCACGATTAACAAATGGAAAAGGTTAACGCGAAGAATTGATTCAATTTGTCTCGTGAAAGGGCGCACCCTCCTTCATGTCTCGGCGAGAGTTGCCCGGATTCCCGCGCCTCCTCCCACAAGGGAGGAAAACAACCGGCGAGATGGCAAAGCCCACTCAACTTGACAGATTGTCGCACCTGCTCGGCGATCAACCGCCGATTGCTTGGCCGGGCGCCCGCCCGTCCCGGCGCAGGCAGGGCGCGTCCCGCGCGCGCGAGCGCTGGATTGGGCGGCGCGGTTCTGCGATGATGGCGGCGCGCAAACGGCGCGGGCACGGCGGGGAGGCAATCGCGGCCATGACAGAGCATTCGGGGCACGGACTGGGCCACATGCCCGCAGGCAGGGGCGCGAAATCCCGCGCGCTCACCATCTCCGGATGGCTGACGGGCGTCTATTTCTTCATCGAGCTTGGCATTGGACTCTATACCGGGTCGATCGCCGTCATTTCGGACGCCTTTCACACCTTCTCGGCGGTGGGCGGGGTCATCCTCGCCATCATTGCCGCCCGCCTGTCGCGCCGCCCGGCCGATGCGACACGCACCTTCGGTGGCGGCCGGGCCGAGATTCTGGGTGCCCTGCTCAATGGCGCCTTTCTTCTCGTCATGGCGCTGGTGGTGCTGGTGATGGGCGCCATGCGCCTCAAGGACCCGATCGACCTGCCGACGACGCCCATGCTGGCGGCCGCGGCCGGCGGCCTCTTCACGGAGTTCGTCTCCCTCTGGCTGCTCTATCGCGAGCAGAAGGACGATCTCAACATGAAGGGGGCCTTCTGGCACGTGATGCAGACCTTCGTCGGCTCCATCCTCATCATCATCACCGCGGTGGTCATCAAGTTCACCGGCTTCCTGCTCATCGACCCGCTG